>NZ_JMCB01000020.1 GCF_000737315.1 Hyalangium minutum | reverse complement strand
TCGACGATGCGAGGGACTTCTACTTCGAGGCGATTGGCCAGGTGAAGATGGATCGGTGGTCCATCGGCCGCGTCGTCCTGACCGGCGATGCCGCCTGGTGCGCCTCCCCCATTAGCGGCATGGGGACCAGCTTGGCCCTTGTCGGTGCCTATGTGCTCGCCGGCGAGCTTGGCCGACACGAGGATCATGCCGAAGCCTTCGCCGCCTACGAGCGGATCATGCGGCCCTACGTGGAGCAGGCGCAGGACGTGCCCAAGCTCGGCCCGCGCATTGCCCAGCCGCAGACTCGCACCGGTATCGCGCTTCAGCAGGCCGCGCTCAGCCTCGCGACAAAACCCGGCTTGAGCAGGCTTGCGGGCAAGCTGCTATCGCCGCCTGCGGACAGGATCCACCTTCCTGACTACGGGCATGATGCGATCATGCAGAGTGCCCTGGAGGGGATGGTGCCGTAGGCGCTGGAACGTCCCCGTGAGGCGTGCTCAGAGGCCGAGCTTCTTCCGCCACGGGGCCGACCCGTCCTCCATCTGCTGGGCGTACAAGGCCACGTGAGCATCGGAGACACTGGAAGATGTCGTCTCGCTCTACAGCGACCACCTGCTTTCCAAATTCCCATCCCTCACCCTACCTGGCGAGAAGGAGCCGGACCCTGATGGTGACGTCTCCTGAAGGCGAGAGAGCCCAGATGACAGCCTCCCAAAAACGGTGGCTCAGTCGAGGACGCCGACGCGCTCGCCCAGGGACAGGGCCTCGCCCTTGGTGGTGGAGCCCGAGTACCAGGAGGTGTCCTTGGTACCGCTCTTGTCCAACTGGAGGTGGATGTCGGAGTCCGGGTTGCCGGGCGAGCTGGCCTTGCCGATGTTGCAGCGATCACACGTCCGGTCATACGAGGCCGCCGACGGGTTGAAGTGCATCAGGCGGAACGTGAAGCCGTCGGCGAAGGTGTGCCGCACCTCGTTCTGCGGGATGGCGAGGTTCGCGTAGCAGATGGTGTTAGCGGTGTTGATGACCACGTTCCACGCCAGCGAGCCGAAGACCGCCGTGGTGACGTTGGTTGTGCCGCAAGTGCCGCCGGAGATGTCCACGGCGCCGTGGAACGCGCCGCTCGAGGAGTACGTGGTGGCTGTCACCGTGCCAGCCAGGGGCGCTTCGACGTTGCGGGCGGGAGCGGGGGAGGGGGCGAGTGCGGCCAGCGCGGCGAGCGCGCCCAGGGCCTTCAGCGTTCGTGGCATGGGAGGGTTCCGGGCCGGTATCCCAGCCCCGTGGGGAAGGTGCGGGAAGTCCCGCGGAGAGCCGGCCGGAGAGCGGAACCGGGAAGTCCCGCTCCCTGGCCGAGGCGGTGCTTCACCTCGAGCTGCTTGAATCAGTCGAGGACGCCGAGGGTCTCGGTGCGGTCCACGGCCTCACCCTTGGTGGTGTAGCCCGAGTACCAGGAGGTGTCGTAGGTGCCGCTCTTGGTCTGCTGCATGTGGGTGTGGGCGCCCGTGGAGTTACCGGTGGAGCCCTCGTCGCCGACCTGGCAGCGGTCGCAGGTCTTGTCCACCGAGGCGGCGGTCTTGTTGAAGTGCCAGATGCGGAACTGCCAGCCGTCCGCCCAGGTGTGCAGCGCCTCGTTCTGGTTGCCGCTGCCGTTGCCCGAGTTGCAGTAGTGGGCGGTGGTCCGGATGGACACGTTCCAGGAGACCGAGCCCACCACGCCCGTCTCCACGCCCCAGTAGTCGCAGCTGCCGCTGGAGACGTCGACGGCGCCGTGGAACGAGCCGCTCGAGTAGTACGTGGTGGTGGTGACCGTGGCGGTGTACGGCGCCTTCACGGTGTGCGCGGTCACGGTCGCGGGGACAAGCGCCAGGGAAGCCAGGGCTGCCAGGGGCAGCTTCATCGTCTTACGCATCGGTTTTTCCTCTCGAGCCGGTTCACGGCCCTGGGGGGGGATGGACGTCTCTACGGAACCTGCTGCAGCCGCTGCTTCTCCCTCAGGATCAGGTTCCACTCCTGAAGGTCCAAGCTGAGAACTCGAATCCATGCGTCGATCTCCGGAGCCAGGCTGGGGTCGGTGCTCCGCAGCCGCTGCAGCTCGGGGATCGCGCCAAAGAAGCCCAACTGGGCGATGCTCTGCAGGAGCGCCTTGCGCACGCTGGCGTCCTGCTCGTCGCGGTACATGGCGAGCACCGACTGCCGGGCGTTGGCCATCTGCTCCGCGGGCACCCCGCCCAGCGCGAGCGCCGCCGCCCTGCGCACCTCGGCATCATCGCTGCGCAGCAGCGACTGAATCTTGCCGGCCGAGCCGGCGCTGATCATCTGGGTGTCCATGTTGCCGAGGATCTTCGCCGTCACCTTGGGATCCGTGGCGGCGGCCGCGGCCGACACCGCGGCGTCCGAGGCCACGCCGTGATAGCCCGAGTAGACCTCCTGGATGTCCTCGACGATGTTCGTCGCGGCCTCCTGGCGCACCTCGGGGGAGGCGTCGCGCACCAGCTTCTCGTACGCGCCGTCCGTGCTCTCCAGGGCGCTGGTGCGCCGCATCGAGCGGACCGCGGCGGACCGCAGGGCCGGGTCGTGCTCCTCCAGGGCCCGCTTCGCCACGGCCTTGATCGCCTCGGGGTCCGCCCCGCGCTCGGTCCGCGCCACCATGGCGGCTGCCAGGTGCTCGGCCATGACGGGGTCTGTCTCCCGCTCGAACGCGGCCCGCAGCTCCTGATCGGGCAGGGTGACGGCGGACTCGCGCAGCAGCGTGCGCAGGTACTTCTTGTAGGCCTCGGAGTTCGACTTGAGCCCGTGGCGGATGGAGTCCATCAACCCTGCGACCGAGCAGCTCTCGCCCTGAAGCGCGGGGCCCGGGGCGATCACCTGGGCTGCGGCGGTGCCAGGCAGCAGCGGGCAGAGCGTGAGCGCGAGCAGGAGGGTGCCGGTGCGGAAACACAAGGTGCGTGTCATGGGAGTTCCCGTGCTCATTCGTGGCGATCCAGGCAGTTGAAGGGATCCTGGTTGGGCAGGCTGTTGTAGAGCCGCACGAAGTCCAGGGTGCCGCTGGCGTAGATGCGCTCGAAGTCCTGGTAGATGGCCTGGAAGCGCGGGTCCATGGCGACCATGTTCGCCATGACGGGCAGGGCGCGCTTGCCGGCGGTGCGCGCGGAGAAGCGGAAGAGGGCCCATTTCACGCACAGCGACTGCTCGGTCTCGAAGGTCTTGGCGAACAGGTCCAGCACCTTCCCCTTGTCCAGGGACAGGGAGAGGTTGTGCGCCGCCGCGTCCCGGCCGTCCTCGTTGCCCTCGCCCACGAGGATCTTCGCGAACCGCTCGGTCTCCGTCGCATCGAGGAGGGGCGCGGCGTGCATGGGCATCATCTGTCCCAGATAGCGGACCTGCTCGTCGGGCGACTGGGCCCCGATGGTGAGCAGCTTGTCCATGTAGGGGGTGATGCTCGCGTTCTGCTTGAACTCGCGCTTCATGACCCGCGCGATGGTGCGGGCCGCGGCCCAGCCCGCATCGACGGAGGCGGGATCATTGGCGAGGGTGGTGAGCTTGTCGAGCGCCGCCGGTGCCAGCCGCTTCTGCGTGTCCAGGGCGGAGATCAGGCCCGCGCGCCGCTCGGCTGGGAGGGTGTTGTCCAGGCCCATGTCCATGAGCCGCGTGGCCACCTGGGGCTGGTGCACGGCCTCGGAGTCCCTCACGGCCGTCAGGTACACCTTGAAGGACTTGCCCTGGGCATCGCGGGACCACTCCAGCACCTCGATCGCATTCGCCGGGTTCTTGCCGATGAGCTCCGTGAGGCGCTCCTGCAGAAAGTCCCGGACGAGCCCATCGCGCGAGTTCAACAGGGGCGCGGCCCACTCGCGGAAGTTGTGGATCGTCACCCCCTCGTTGAAGCGCTCCAGTTCCTGCCAGCAGAGGGTGGAGGTGAAGCGCGGGGCCTTGGCCTCCTCGCCCGGGGCCAGGGGCGCGGCCGGGCCGGGGGTGCCCGTCTTGCGCGCCGGGTCCTGCTTCGCCTGGGCCTGCTGCGCGGCGGCGGCGGGCTCCGTCTCAGCCGGGCGCTCCTGGCTCCCACCGCGGCCGATCAGCGCCACTCCGGCCAGCAGGGCGGCGAGGCCGGCCCCGGCCACCAGCAGCGGCTTGCGCCGGCTCGAGGTGCCTGACGGAGGGGAAGAGCTGGATGCTGAAGTCATGGCGGTGGGCCTGGTGGAGGGGTTCCATCCCTGTAGAGCCCCCGAACTCACCGCCATCCCAAGAAATAATTAAATTCTTGGATATCAAGCGAATCGAGGCATCTAGGATGTTTGCGCACAGTGCGTAAATGCCCGGAAAGACAGAGGCCCCGCGTGAGGAGCAGGTCCTCACGAAGGGCCTCGGCGCCCGGGGGCGCGTGCTTCCGCGGCGGCCGCTCAGTCGAGGACGCCGAGGGTCTCGGTGCGGTCCACGAACTCACCCTGGGTGGTGTAGCCCGAGTACCAGGAGGTGTCCTTGGTGCCGTTCTTCTCCTGCATGAGGTGGGTGTGTGGGCCGGTGGCCTGGCCGGTTCCGCCCTCGTCGCCGACCTGGCAGCGGTCGCACGTCCGGTCGTACGAGCTGGCGGTCTTGAGGAAGTGCTTCAGGTGGAACTTCCAGCCGTCCGCCCAGGTGTGCACTGCTGTGTTCGCGTTCTCGTAGCCGTTGCCGTAGCAGACGGTGCCGGTGGTCATGATGGTCACGTTCCAGGAGACCGAGCCCACCACGGCCGTCTCGACGCCCCAGTAGCCGCAGCCATTGCTGCTGGCGACGTCAATGGCGCCGTGGTACCCGCCGCTCGGGTAATAGGTGGTGGCCGTCACCGTGCCGGAGTACGGCCCCTTGACCGTGTGCGCGGCCGCCGCGGTGGGAATGAGCGCCAGGGAAACCAGCGCCGCCAGGGCCATCTTCATCATGTTGCGCATCGTGAGTGCCTCTCGGCCGGTCTCCCGGCCCGTGTGTGGGGAAACTTCGGGAACGGGAGCGCGCTAGTTGATGACGCCGATGATCTCTCCGAGATCGATGACCTCACCCTGGGTGGTGTAGCCCGAGTACCAGGAGGTGTCCTTGGTGCCGCTCTTGTTGACCTGGAGGTGAGTGTTGATGCCCGAGTCTCCGATCTGGCAGCGATCGCACGTCTTGTCGGCCGAGGCGGGGGTCCTGAGGAAGTCCTTGACGCGGAACGCCATTCCGTCCGCGAAGGTGTGCAGGGCCACGTTGCCGGTGGCGGCCGTGCACGTGGTCGCGGTGCTGTTGATGGTGATGTTCCACAAGAGAGAGCCCACGAACCCTGTCGAGACGCCCCAGTAGCCGCAGGGGGCGCTGGGGGTGATGTCCACAGCGCCGTGGAACGAGCCATCCGGGTTGTACGTAGTGGCCGTCACCGTGCCGGAGTGCGGCGCCAGGACGGTGTTGCCGGCCAAGGCCGTGGGGACGAGCGCCAGCGACGCAAACGCCAAGAGGGGCATCATCGTTTTGCGCATCGTTCTTCCTGTGACCGGCGAGTTCATGAGGAAGAGGGCCCGAATTCCCGGTCGTCCCAAAAAAAATGAAAAAACAGGCAAGCGCATAGAGGGATGGGGTCCCAGTTGAGGGGGAGGGAGGGAGCACAGGGGCCGAGGAGGCCGCTGACGGACCCCGCCGTCCCAGCCGCGCTCGCGCAGGTGGTGGACCAGGCGCTCCGCGTCGGCGACCATGGAGCCCCCGTCTTCCTTGGCGCCCGCGTCGATGTAGATGCGCGAGGTCCACGGCTTGGGCTGCGCGGCGACGTAGTCGAAGATCTTTCTGTCCGCGAACCCCAGGGACGGTGACATGCACAGCGCGGCGCCGAACAGGTCCGGATGGCGGAAGTGCGCATAGAGCGCGGCCAGGCCGCCCATGGACGAGCCGCCCACGGCGGTGCCCGCCGGCCCCGGCGAGCTCCGCTTCGCGCTGAGGGCTAGAAGCTCTCCATCCACCACTTCGGACGCGTCTCGTCGACCACCTGGCAGATGACGCCCGCTTGGCGCTGCACCGCCACGCCCAGGGCATTCGTCCGGTGCTGCCACTCCTGGTAATAGATGCGCGCGGTCGGGCCGCAGAGGCCCTGGATGCCAGCGTGCGCCGATTCGAAATCCTTGCCGGGCGGAGGCGGGGCCGCCTTCTCCATCTTGTCGCACGGCTTCGGAATGTAGTCGTCATCCTGCGCCTGGCGAATCGGGCGCGTCCAGGCACCCGTCCCATCCACATTACTCGTCAGGGAGATGCGCCTCTCGCCACAGCCGCGGGTGCCGCGGGAGGTCTGCACCTCGACATCCGGATAGTCCTGAACCTCGCTTGGGTGGTCCTCCCGGCAGCGGCGGACTTGCTGGTAGGGCACTCGGATGTTTGCGGCTGCGTCGGGCGAGTCGGGCAAGACTCTCTCGGCGGCGGACATGCCCTCGTCGTACTCGCTCACCATGCGGGCAATTCTCTCGTTTGTCCCTGGCCGCGCATGGCGGCGCATCCACCCATCACTGCACAGCTCACCACCGCAATGACTCCGACCAGCGCTCCCTGAATCCAGCGAACCATGTGTGTCTCCATTGCCGTGGCGGATGAGTGACCCGGGCGCGCATCCTCTTGCGAGAAGTTCCGGGCGTGCAAACCACTTCGAGCCGCTGCCGACGCGCCGGCGCATAGGTGGGATGAAGCGGCGGGGCGCGGAGCTGTTGAGAGTTGAACCCGGAAGCATGCTTGGAGCCGCTGTCTGCTCCGGAGCCGGGGGAGTCCGCTTGCCCAACGTGGTCGCATTCGGTGACAGCAACGAGTACGTCTTCGGATCAGCGTTGAAGCGCTGCTTGCCGGAGCGCAGGCTCCTGCGAGCGTGTGCTATGACGCGGCTTCCTCTTCTCCCTCAGGAGCCGCTCTCATGAAGCCCTCGTCGAAGCGCATGCTGCTGCCCGCCCTCGCCGCCAGCGCGGTGCTCTGCGCGTGTGGAGGCGTGAAGGTGCGGTACGTGGATGAGAGCCGGCTCCCCGAGCCCAAGCCCGCGGACTGCCAGCTGGACATCTTCGTCAAGAATCCCCCGGATCGGGCACACGAGGTGTACGGGGAGATCTCCTACAAGCAGGCTGTGAAGACCATGGTCGGCGGCGCCAGCACCAACAGCGGCTCGCGCCGGGAGGCCATCGAGGCGCTCCGGCCCAAGGCCTGCGAGCTGGGCGCCGATGCCCTGCTGTTCACCGAGGAGGACCATGACCGCGTCAACGTCACGGCCTCTCTGATCACCTACACCGGGCAGTGAGCCGGTCCGGGCCTGCTGCCCGGCCTACGCTGCAGCAGCGAGTGCGCCTGGTACGCGCGGTAGGCTCCTCGGCCAGAGGAAGACCGGGGTGCTAAGGTGGGGCGCTCATGGCTCCTCCGTCCGCCGCCGCTCCTCTCCGGCACGCTCCCGCAGCCGCGGCGCTGATCGCCTCCGCCCTGTTGGCCCAGGAGGTCCTCCTCGCCCGGCTGCTGTCGGTCACGACGTGGTACTCGCTGGGCTACCTCGCGCTCTCGCTGGGGCTGCTGGGCATGAGCGTGGGCGCGCTCGCCGTCCACCTCTGGCCGCGAGGCTTCTCTCCCGAACGCATGGGCGCCTCGCTCGCGGTGGCGCTGACCCTAGGCTCGCTGCTGACCTGCGCGGCCTCGGTGTGGCTCGTGCGCGTCCCCGTGGTGCTGGACCTCACCCGCCTGCCGAGCACACTCGTCAGCCTGCTGCAGCTCTCCGTCATCATCGCG
Source organism: Hyalangium minutum (assembly GCF_000737315.1). Classification (GTDB taxonomy): domain Bacteria; phylum Myxococcota; class Myxococcia; order Myxococcales; family Myxococcaceae; genus Hyalangium; species Hyalangium minutum. Next base: position 222,533 of record NZ_JMCB01000020.1, on the reverse strand, counting down.
CTCCCGTTTGCCGCGGGCGGCGCGGCCCTGGCGGCCCTGCTCACGCGCGCTCAGCGGCCCGGGCTCGTCTACGGCGCGGACCTCGCTGGATCCGCGCTGGGAGCCCTTCTGGCTGCCCCCGCCATCTCGCTGCTCGGAGCGCCCCGGGCGCTGGCGGCCACGGCCGTGCTACCGGCGCTCGCCCTGCTCACGTTGGCGGACTCCCGAGGCGCCCGCCTGAAGGCCGGGCTCATGGGGCTCCTCGTGCTGGCGCCGGTGCTCTCCCAGGAGGCTCTGGCGCTGCGCCACGTGAAGGGACACCCGCCCGAGGATGGAGCCGCCGCCGCGGAGGGCTGGAACTCCATCTCCCACGTGCGGGTCAGCCGCTTCCACCGCGTCCCCCCCATCTACTGGGGGCCGCTCCAGGATGCACCCCAGACGCTGACGCCCCAGGCCTTCCTGTTGATCGATGGCGAGGCCGGCACCGCGAGCTGCGCCTTCCAGGACCTGCGCTCGGACCTGGACTACCTGCGCTATGACCTGACCAGCGCGGCGCACTGGCTCCGCCCGCCCGGCCAGGTGCTCGTCATCGGGGTCGGCGGCGGGCGGGACATTGCCACGGCGCTCCTCTACCGGCACCCCTCCGTGACGGGCGTCGAGGTCAATCCCCTCATCTTGGACATGCTGCGCGGGCCGCTCGCGGAGCACGCGCCGCTGGCCCGGCAGCCGGGCGTCTCCCTGTACGCGGAGGATGGCCGCTCCTGGCTGGCCCGGAGCCCCCAGCGCTTCCAGGTCATCGTGGCCTCGCTGGTGGACACGTGGGCCTCCACGGGCATGGGCGCGATGACGCTCACGGAGAACTCGCTCTACACGCGCGAGGCGTGGCGGCTGTTCCTGGACAAGCTCCAGCCCGACGGCATCGTGAGCTTCTCGCGCTGGTACGATCCGGAGCGCCCCCTCGAGGTGGCCCGCCTGGTGGCCCTGGCCTCCGCGGCCCTGCGAGACCGGGGGATCGCCGACCCCTCGCGCCACCTGCTGTTGGTGGCCCGCGGCGAGCTGGCCAACATCCTTGTCAGCCCCTCCCCCCTGCGTCCCGAGGATGTCGCGGTGGTGCGCGAGCGGGCCCTCTCCGGAGGGCTGCGCCTGCTGCTCGTCCCGGGAGAGCCGCCCGCCTCACCCTGGCTCGCGGCGGTGGCGGAGGCGGCCGATGACTCGAAGCTCGAGGCCCTGTCCGCTGAGGCCGGCGTCGATCTGACCGCGACCACGGATGACCGGCCGTTCTTCTTCCTCCAGGTGCCGCTGTCGGCCTGGCTGTCCCCCGCGAAGATCCAGGAGCTGCTGAGCTCCGGCGGCGGCGGCATGCTCCGGGGCAACGTGGTGGCAGTGGGAGCGATGGCGATTGCCTTCGGGCTCGCGGCGCTCTTGGCGGTTGCGTGGATCCTCCCTCCGCTGTGGCGGAAGAAGGGCACGCTGGCCCCCCTGGGCCCGGTGGGCAAGCTGATCATCCCGGCATGGTTCGCCGCGCTCGGGCTGGGGTTCATGCTCTTTGAGATTGCCACGGCGCAGCGGCTCCACCTGCTGCTGGGAGATCCCACCTGGGCGCTGGCCCTGACGCTGGCACCGCTGACGCTGGCCGCCGGGCTGGGTTCCACGCTGTCCGAGCGACTGGACCCTACCTCGGGGCGGACCCTGCTGCTGCTGCCGGGCCTCGCCGCAGGGGTCATCGCCCTGTGGTCCGTGGTGCCCTCGAGCGTCATCTCGGCGGTGCTGGCCCGCTCCTTCGTGGAGCGCGCACTGGTGTGCGTGCTGGTGGCGGGCCTGCCGGGGATCGTCCTGGGCTTCCTGTTCCCACTGGGGCTGCGCCGCGTCCTGGCCGTCGCACCGGAAGCGGCCGCGTGGTGCTGGGGTGTCAACGGCGTGCTGTCCGTCGTGGGCTCTGGGGCGGCGGTCTTCCTCTCGGTGTCCTGGGGAATCGGCGCGACGCTCGCCTGCGCGGCGGGCGTCTACGGCCTGCTGGCCCTGGTGGCGCCCTCCATGGCCCGCCTCACCGCCAGGACCTGAGGCAGAGGAGCTCCGCGCTCCCCAGAATCACTCCTCTGCCCCTGCACTACAAACTAGAGCTTCACGATCTCCACATCATCCATGTGGATGAAGTTGGCGGTGTTGCCCGTGGTGGCCTGGGTGTGGAAGCCGAACTCCAGGTAGCCGCTGGTGACGTTGATGACGGGCGTCTCCACCAGCGTCCAGTTCCCATACGTGCCAAGCGACGTGTACACCGGCGCGGCGGAGCCGCTCGTCTTGCCCTGCAGCCGGGAGATGTTGAACGAGCCGCCCTTCCGCACCCAGGCGCGAACCTTGTAGTTGCCGTTCGCCAGGCCCGTCTTCACCTGATACGTCCAGGTCTCGAAGGGCGAGCCGCTATAGTGCGTCAGGTGGTAGGAGCCCGAGTGCCCGCCGTTGTACGTCTCGCTGAAGGCCGCGCCCGCGGTGCCGTTGGGCGTCCACGTCGTCCAGTTGGACAGGCCCGACTCGAAGCTGGGGTTGGCCACCGAGATACCCGACGGAGGCGTGCTGCCCGGCTGGTACCAGCGAACCCACTCGACCTCCATGGTCTTCGGCTGGCCCTGCGTCAGCGCGATGCTGCTGGCGGCCGGGAAGCCATACCAGTTCCCGCCCAGCGCCAGGTTCAGGATGATGTAGTGGTTCTGCTGGAACTCGGTCTCGTTGTGGCCGTAGGTCGCGCCCACGTACGTGCCATCCAGCCGGAACACCATGGAGTTGGCGTTCCACTCCACCTCATAGGTGTGGAAGGAGTCGGCCAGGTTGTAGCCGCCGCTCTGGCCCGTGCCCCAGTCGGCCTGGGAGCCGACGGACCAGTGCGTGGCGGACTTCATCCAGTTGGGCTCGTTGGAGTGCCACTCGAGGATGTCGATCTCCCCGCTGGCGGGCCAGCCTACCGACTGGACGTTGGCGCCCAGCGTCCAGAACGCCGGCCACATGCCGTAGCCGGAGGGCACCTTGATGCTCGCGACAATCTTTCCGTAGGTCTTCTCCACCTTGCCCTTGGTGTGCAGGCGGCCGGAGAAGAGCGTGCGCTGCGCTGCGCCACAGCGGGTGTCGGACACCGTGGTGGCGGCGGTGCGCTCGGCCTTGAGGATGAGCTTGCCGCCGCTCACCGAGACGTTCTGCGTCCGGGGGTACTCGATCTCGCCCGTGCCGAACTGGCAGTTGTTGGTGACTGGATCGAAGTCGCTGTTGAGCGTGGTCCAGTTGTTGGTGTTCAGGGCGGAGCCCTCGAACTCATCCGACCAGGCCAGGTTCCAGCCCGAGCCCGGGTTGTACTCAAGCTCGCCCTGGGTCTGCCCCACGGCCTCGGGCGGGGTGTCCAGGGCGCCCTCCTCGGAGGGGTCCATTGCGCATCCGGAAAGCGCTGTCAGACAACAGAGAGCCAGGAACTTCGTGGAGAGAGTCTGTCGGGACATAGCGGGGCCTGCGGTGGAAAGGGCGAAGTCCCTTCAATACATGAATTCACTGGATAAGTGAAGAAAACGCTTTCACCTCCAGAGTGTTCGTGTCAGCAGGCCAAATGACGCGGCGCACTAGAAACCACCAGCTGATCAAGCCCCAGAGGCGGCGTGCCTGTGCCTTGCTTGCTCGCACGGTGGAGGTCCGGGCGGCCTTGGCCTCTCCCTCCAAGCGTCCCCTCTCTCACGGGGAGTGCCCACCCTAGAACCCAAGGAGGGAGTCCCATGCAGAAGCCTGAGACGCTGGAGGACCTGAAGAAGCGTGGCCAACAGTTGGCGAGCACCGATCAGCCCCTGGCCGCCTGGAATGGGCAACAGAGCACCAAGGATGAGCGCTTTCACGTCATCTTCGACGGGAGGATCTACTTCAACACCGAGTGGGTGGACTCCGGGCAATGCCCGGGCGACGTCAACGACAACGGGGTCAACCCGTGGCAATTCGAGCGCGATGCCACCAAGCAAGAGCTGGCTCGGCTGGGGAATCCCACAAGCAGGATCGCCCTGCGCGAACACGCGCATGCGCTGAAGCACTGACGCCGAGCCGGTGAGCCGGATCCGTCATCCTGGATCCGGCTCCCGTACGGCCAGCGCTCAGGGGGCTCTCGCGTCCGGCGGAGTCCTCGCGTCGGGCTTCGAGCCCGGCTTGCTCAGAGGGCACGCCGCCACCGCTCCCGAAGGATCGATGGCGTCCTTGCCCGAGTCCACCTTGAGGATCTTCCGGCCTTCGCCAATGACGAAGGTGTAGCGCTGCGCGAAGGACACGACCGGTGTCTTCACGTCGTAGTCCTTCACCACCTTCCCATCAGGGTCGGGGATGAAGGCAAACGGCGCCTTCAGCTCTGCCTTGAACCGCTTCAACGTCTCTGCATCATCCATGGAGATGGCCAGGACCTGGCCTTTGAGCTTCTCGATGTCCGCGTAACGGTCCCGATACGCCGTGAGCTCGCGCGTGCAACCCGATGTGAACGCCTTGGGGAAGAACGCCAGGATGACCGGGCCCTGCTTCACCAGCTCCGACAGCGTGTGCTGCTTGCCGTCGGTGTCCGTCACGGTGAAGTCCGGAGCCGTGTCACCCACCTGAGGGACGGCACTCAAGAAGAAGCCTGTCACCAGAAGGGGGAGAATCATGGGCCGGTCTTAATGGCCTGCAGGCCAGGAAGGCAAGCCCTCAAGCGCTCACTGTCACTTACCCGCCATCCTCGCCCATACCGCGCCAGCCGCCTCTCGCGCCTGGTCCGCCACCACCATCGGGTTCACCGACAGCGGCCGGCGCGCCCAGACGCGCCAGATGCCATCCACCATCACCGCCTCCACGTGCCGGGCTCCCAGGCCGTACACCACGTGCCAGGCCAGGTTCTCCGCCGTGAGCGGCGTGGCCGGCAGGTAGTCCAGGACGAGCAGATCCGCCAGGGCGCCCTCGCGCAGCATCCCCACCTGCTGCCCGAACGCCTGCGCCGCCAGCCGGTGCCCGTTGGCCAGGTAGCGCAGCACATCGATGGGCTGCCCCGCCTCGCGCGAGCGCAGGTACGCCGCCTGGGCCTCCGCGAACAGATCCGCGGACAGGCCGTCCGCCCCCAGTGTCGCGCGCGCGCCGAACTTCAGCGCCGGCGCATAGCCCACCTCGAGCCGCTGGTTGGAGCGCGGCGTGTGCACCAGCCACGTGCCCGTGCTGATCACCTGCGCCAGGTCGCCCCAGCCCAGGTGCCCCGCATGCGCCACCAGGCTCTGAGGCGACAGCAGCCCCGCCTCCAGCAGCCGCGCCACCGGAGCGCTGCCATGCCGCTCCACCGAGAGCTTCTCGTCCAGCGGATCCTCCGCCAGCGGCACGTGCAGCCCGGTGCCCGTGGTGCTCAGCGCCTGCTTCAGCCCCTCCAGCGCGTCACCGCCGAGCGTGAACGTCTGCCCCGCGCCCACCTGCCCCCGGAAGCGCCCCTTCGCCTTCTGCGCGAAGGAGACGGTCTCCTCCAGCCCCTCCTCGCGCCCCACGGCCCCGGCGCGGTCCGTCACCGCGTAGGAGAGCACCCCGCGCACGCCCACCTCGTGGAGCCCGCGCGCCACCCGCGTCAGCGACCCAAGAATCTCTCGGGGCGACGAGTGCAAGTCGAACACCGTGGTGGTGCCACACTGCAGCGCCTCGAGCCCGCCCGCCGTGGCCGCCACCTGCACGGCGTCCAGATCCAGCGCGCCCTCGTACTTCCAGCGCACCTGCTCCAGCGCCTCCTGGTAGCTGTCCAGCTTGGGCTCGGGCATGCCGCGGCCCAGCGACATGTGCAGCCGGTGGTGCGCGCTCACCAGCCCCGGGAAGACGAGCTTGCCCGACAGCGCCACCACCTCGTCACCCGGCTGCGGCTGCACATCGGGCCCGCGGGCCACGACGCGCGCATCCTCGATGCGCAGATCCACCCGCTCCACGGTGGCTGGCTCGAGCTCGACGACATTTCCACCTTTGAGGACGATGCCCACCGTCGCTCCCACCTCGGAAACGGCCCAGGAAAGACTCGCGCGGACGTTACCACCCTGTCCCCCTCACCGCGCGAGCAGACAGGGGGACAAGGTAGGTCCTACGGCCCCTCAGCGCGCCGCCACCGGCGGAGCCACGGGAGACTGATCCGGCCGCTCGGCGCTGCCCCGGCGCAGCTTCACCACCTCGGCGGTCACCGTCACACTGGTGGGCAGGGGGGCGAAGAAGAAGATGGCCCCCAGCACCTGCTGCACGGGCAGGTACTGCGTCTGCCGGAAGCGCACGTTGATGGCGCCATCTCCGCCCATCTCGCGAATTTGGGGGATCAGCACTTCGGCCAGGCCCGCCTGGATGTCGGTGCCCACCACGTCGATGAAGCCGAACAGCAGCACGCCCGAGCGCGTGGCCTGCACCATGCCGAGCGACTCGTAGGGCTCGGGGATGTCCCCCGCCGAGACGAAGATGTCCTGGCCGCTGCGATCCGAGGGCACGGCCGCGGTGTTGATGACGGTGCAGCCCGTGAGGGCCGCCAGACTGAGCACGAGCAGCAGACGCATGGAAGAGAGCCTCATGGAGCGGACAGGAACTGGATGACTTCGCCGGTGACGATGACGGCGCGGTTACGGGTCTTCACCTCGCCCCTGCCGCTGGCCACGCTGGAGACGGTGTTGGAGAGATCCGCGATGCGCTCCACCTCGGTGGGTGGGTTCTCGTCGATGAACTCGATGTTGATGACGCCGTCGCCGCCCATGCGGGCAGCCACCTGCGAGAGCGTGCCGCGGATGGTGCTGTCCAGGCCCGCCTCACCGACATCATGGAAGCCCGCCACGGTGGCGCCGTAGCCCGTCACCTGGGTGAAGCCCACGGTGCGGTACGGGCGCGGGGAGGTGCCCGTGCTGAGGAAGATGCCGCGGACGTTGTCATTCGGCGGGCGGCTGGACAGCGGCGAGCCACGCACCGTGGCGCCGCAGCCGGTGGCCCACGCCACCAAGGAAAGGAGGAGCAGGAGTCTCACGAAGGTCTCTCCAGGAAGGAAGGCAAGGTTCAGCGGGCCGCCGCCGGAGCCGTGGCGCTTCCGCCCATGCCGGGGGGCTGGCCGCCGGCCTCGAGCTTCACCACCTCACCGGTGATGGTGGCCTCGCTCGGCAGTGGGATGAAGAACAGGACGGCGAAGAGGATGCGGGTGGCCAGCGTGTACTGCGTCTGCTGGAAGCGCGCGTTGATCACTCCGTCGCCGCCCATCATGCGGACCTGTGGCAGCAGCTGCTCGTCCAAGTCGCCCTGGAGATCCGTGCCCGCCGGATCCGCGAAGCCGAACAGGAGCACCCCGCGACGGGTGGCCTGCACCACGCCGAGGCTCTTGTAGGGGCCCGGGAGATCGCTCGTGGTGACGAACACGTCGCGCCCCCGGCCCGTGTCCGGGGCTCTCGCTACGTCCACGGTCGTGCACCCCGTGAGGGCGACGACGACTCCCAGTAGCAAACCCAGCCGACCAGCCATGCGCTTCATCCTCCGTTACCGCGGGCAGCAAGCGTGGGCTGGGAAGTACACGGGGGCAAATTTCCGGCCTTTCCGTCTCCCTGCCCTCCGGAGGAGCGGCAAAAGATCAGAGGGCAGTAGGAGCCGGACGCGCCGCTACATAGACTGCACCCGGCGTGGGCGCTCCCGAACAGAACCCGTACTGGCTGGGCCGCTACCGCCTGAGCGCGCGCATCGCGACAGGCGGCATGGCCGAGGTGTACCTGGGGCGCCACATCGACGAGGACGGGCGGCGCGGCCCGGCGGTGGCGGTGAAGCGGCTGCTGCCGCACCTGGTGTCGGATCGGCGCATCGTCCAGATGTTCCTGAACGAGGCGCGCATCACCGCGCAGGTGCACCACCCGAATGTGATCAGCATCCTCGAGCTGGGGCTGGCGGACACCGAGCCCTTCATCGCCATGGAGTTGTTGGAGGGACGCTCGTTCGCGGAGCTGCGTGCCGAGGCCGCCGAGCGCGGCCAGCGGGTGCCGACGGGGGTGACGCTGCGGGTGCTGGTGGACGCGTGCCGAGGCTTGGATGCCGCGCACCGCGCCGTGGACGAGGCGGGGCGGCCGCTGCGCATCGTCCACCGCGACTTCACGCCGGACAACATCCACGTGGGGGTGAACGGCTCCATCAAGGTGATCGACTTCGGAATAGCCAAGGCGGAGACGCTGGGCTCGGGGACGGAGCCCGGGACGCTCAAGGGCAAGTTCTTCTACATGTCGCCGGAGATGATCGTCGGCAACACGGTGGATCACCGTGCGGACATCTTCGCAGCGGGGGTGATGCTCTACGAGCAGCTCTGCGGCCGGCGGCCCTTCACGGGGCTGAACCCCGAGGAGGTGCTGACGCGCATCGCCGAGGGCCGCCCCAAGCCACCCACCGCGTTTGATCCGGCGGTGCCCCTCGCGCTTGAGCACATCTGCCTGACGGCGCTGCACAGGGATCCGGAGGCGCGCTTCGAGTCACTCCAGGTGTTCACCGAGGCCATCGAGAGCGTAGGAGGCCAGGCGGAGGTCGCCACCCACGAGCAGGTGGCCGCCTACGTGGAGCACCTCTTCCCACTGGACCGTGACTCGAAGCGGCAGGCGCTGCAGCGCGCGCGTTCGGCGGACCCGTCCGATGCGGGCTCACCCGGGCCTCGGATACCGGTGGATCTGTCTCGTGCTTCCTCACTGTCCTCGAGCTCAAGCCGGGGCTCGACACCGCCTGCGCAGAGTCCTTCGACTGCGAAGACCTTGCCTCCCGGGCCCGCCATGCTGGGACCCGAGCCGGCCACGGTGCCCGCCAACCTCGCAGCGCCGAAGTCCCGTGGGCGGCTGCGAGTGGTGGGCGCCGTGGTGCTGGCGCTGCTCATGGGTGGCGCGGGCGTGGCATGGTGGCTGATGCGCCCCACCCTGTCTCCCGCGGAGCGGATCACCGCCGCCGAGGCCTTGTCCACGGGCAAGGAGCGAAGGTCCGCGCTGAAGGGGATGGAGGAGGATGAGCGTGCCACGGCTTCGGAGCTGGCACGGGCGGGCGAGCTGCTGATGGAGGCGGGTGAACACGACGCGGCGCTCGACCTCGCCGAGGCGTTCATCCGGCGCTTCCCGAAGGAGGCGGACGCGCACCTGCTGGCCGCGCGAGCCGCCACCGAGCTGCGCAAAGGCAAGCGGGCCGAGCGAGCCATCGAGGAGGCCACGACACTGGCACCTGGGGATGTGCGTCCCCTGCTGACGATGGCCGCGCTGCGCGAGCGGCAGGGCGACGTGCCGGGGGCGCTGGCGGCGCTATCGAAGGCCTACGAGAAGCGCCCGAAGGACGCGCAGATCACTCCGCGCTACGGGCGGCTGCTCTCGCACAGCGGGAAGCTGGACGAAGCCTCCGAGGTGCTCGGGACGTGGACGAAGGACCACGGCGATGCGGAGTCCCTGGCCGAGCTGGCCTTCGTGCGCTACCGCCAGGAGCGCGTGGAGGACGCGGCGGCGCTGCTCAAGCGGGCGCTGAAGAAGTCCCCGAAGCTGGCCGTAGCCCACTACTACCTGGGCGCGGTGCTCTTCCGGCAGGGAGACACGGCGGGTGCCGAGCGGGCCTACCGCGAGGCGGATCAGCTGGAGCCGCAGGATCCACGAGCGCTGGCCGCCCGCTGCCAGATGTACGCCCGCCGGGGCAACGAGGCCACGGTGGCGGAGGTGAAGCGCGAGCTGGCCTCCCGCTTCCCGGACCGGGCCGAAGCGCTGGCAGCCCAGTGCACCGCGAGCGATTGACGAAAGCTGCCAGTGGCCGCCGTGTCTCGGCAGTGTTCTGAACATCAACAGATCAAGCCACCGGCGCGTGGGCCATGAGGTGTGACCGCGCGAGCAGCGCGTTTCGCCCTGTGCGCTCCTCGAAACGGCTGACAAATTTCGCCAGGGGTTCCGAGGTGAAGCCGGCTCGCGGAAGCCCCATCCACTGGATGACACGCTCAATGGACTCGGGTTCACCTTCCACCTCGACGAGCGTGTCCATCAATGGAAACTGCTCGAAGCGAATCAGGGCTCCAGCGCACGAATATTGGATCACCTCGCGCTCCAGGATTCGCGTCACTGTGAATCCAAGCCGTTGCAAGATTTCCATCAGGGCCTGCTCCTCCGCGACCACCGTGGAGAGCTCCTCTCGAACCTTGTAGCCAGTGTCCCGAAGTGCCGGCCCCTTCCAGGTGAGCTCGGTGTGAGCAGGCCGAGAGCCCTGGTAGCTGCGGACTCGCAGTGAACTGCCGCTGGCAGTTGTAGGGACAACACTCGCGTAATACCAATCGACCATCCAGCCCGCGAAGAGGAGTTGCCCACCTGCCTCGTGCATGAGCGAGCACGATGTCCTTTCCAGGTAAATGAGGCCTGAGCCGCAAATGAGAAGACTCTCACACGTGGCCCATGAGAAGGCTCCTCAACACCCCGAGGTGTCACTGAGTTGGGTGGAGGATGAGAAATCTCTCATCGGATTCAACGCTGGAATGGCGCGTGTTACAGCCACCGCGCGTTTCTTCTCCGAGAGAAGCCGATGCACCTTGCCAGCATCGCATCACTCATCATCGTCCTGAAGAGCGGAGTGCTCGCAAAGGCCCCGGAAGAGCTGCCATTGAAGGCCGCGCTGGCCGAGGCTGCCGCCAAGGCCCCGGGCGTGTCCGAAGCACGCGCCCGGGAAGCTGTGGCCCAGGGAGAGGTGGAAGGAGCCCGGACGCTGGCGCCGCTGGCGGTGTCGCTGGGAGGAGGGTGGAACGATCCCCACTGGTCGGCGGGTATCTCCCAGCGGCTCCCCATCCCCGGCGCACGGGCAGCCCGCGTCCGCGCCGCCGAGCACGGCGTGCACAGCGCCCAGGGTGAGCGGCACGCGAGCGAGGTCCAGTCCCGAGCAGAAGCGAGACGGGCGTACTTCTCGCTGCTCCGCGCCACGCAGCTCGCCAACACCGCCAGCCGCGCGCTGGCGATTGCCCGTGAGGCCGAAGAGGCAGCCCAGCTGCGCTTCCAGACCGGAGCCGCACCAGAGTTGGATCTCGTGCAGGCCAGGCTTGCCCGCGCCTCCGCCGAGGCGCAGCTGCTGACACAGCAGGGAGAAGTAGGGGCACTCTCCGCCGAGTTGGCTCTCCTCCTGGGACGTGATCCTCGCCGCCTGCTGCAGCCCGTGTCTGGCCCTCCGCCCCGGCTCCTCTCGCTCGAGGAAATCCTCTCCCGCGCAAGCCAAGCCCCCCTTGCGCAGGCAAGGCAAGCAGACATCCTGGCCGCGGAGGCAACGCTCCGGGCGGCTCGCCTGGAGCGCTGGCCCGCTCCCAGCCTGGGTGTCGCGGCGGAAGGTGAAGGGCCTCGGGGCGCAAGTGTCTTTCTCCGAGGCTCGCTCGACTTCGAGGTGCCGGTGCCAGGCCTGGGGCGCGGGGAGCTCGATCGGGCGGAGGCCTCGTTGCGCGTAGCCCATGTCCTCGCGGCGGACGACCGCCAGCGCAGGTTGTCGGAACTCGTCGCGGCACATCAGCGGCTCGGCGCGGCCCTCGCGGCGCTCGAGCGCTTCTCGGCGGACATCCTGCCGGCCACCGAGGCCACGGAGCGAATGGCCCTGGAGTCTTACCGCGCCGGACGAAGTGCGCTGGCCTCTCTCAACGACGCCCGGCGCGCAGCCACGGACACCCGCGCACAGGCCATCGAGGCGTCCTTCAACGCGCAGGCTGCTTTCGCCGCGCTGGAACTCGCTGCCGGAGCCGCTCTCGATGAGAACTAGCCTCGTATGCTGCCTCCTCTGTGTTGGGGCCACTGCCGCCTGCCAGGAGGCTCGTCCGGCGGGGGGCGAGCCCCCTCCTCTCCCCCGGGTACGCGAGGGGCTGGTGCGACAGGGCCCCGCCGCACAGGCCGTGACGGCAACCGGCGTGCTCGCCGCGCCACCGGGCCGGGACGTCAAGCTGGGGCCTCTCGTGCCTGGCAGGCTCGCCAGGCTCCAGGTCTCCGAGGGGGATGTGGTCCGGGCAGGCCAGGTGCTCGGAGAGGTGGAGACAGGGCCTGTGTCCGACGAGTACCTGCAGGCAGAGGCGACCGCCCAAGAGGCCAGGGCCGCCACGCAGGCGGCGGAGTCCAAGCGCGCGAGGTCCGAGGTGCTCTTGGAGCACGGGGTCGCGGCGAGGGAGGAAGTAGAGCAGGCTCGCGCCGCCGAGGTGGCTGCACGAGCCGCGGAGCAGCGCGCCCGCGCCGCTCTCGATCTGGCTCGCCGCAAGGTGGGCTACAGCGAGTTCAAGGCCCCCTTTGCCGGAGTCGTGACGGCCGTGTTCATCCGGCAAGGAGAGGTGGTGGACGGCACCAGCCAGCCCGTCGTCCAAGTGGCGGAGATCGACCCACTGGAACTCCGCGCGTTCGTAACACCCGCACAAGCCGCGCGCATCCGCTCTGGCATGCGTGCGACGTTGAGCGTCGAGGGACTGCCAGACGCTGTCAGCCATGAGGCTACCGGTGAGGTGCTCCGCGTCTCACCCTCCATCAACGCGCAAAACGGCAACGTCCTGGTTCGCTGCCGCTTTCCCAATCCGTCGGCGGAGCTGCGGATCGGCAGCCTCGGCCGGGCTCGCATCATCACGGGCGAGGAGAGCGGAGCGGTGACGGTGCCCTCCACTGCGCTTCTCCCTCTGGAGGACGGTGGGCTGGGCGTAGCGGAGATCGAAGCGGGCAAGGTGCACCTCCTGCCAGTCACGGTGCTCTCGGAGGAGGAGGGTCAGGCGGTGGTGACGGGGCCGCTCAAGGGCGGTGAGAGCGTCATCGTGGAGGGGGGCTACTCGTTGCCCGAAGGGACCGAAGTGGAGGTGGTGCGTTGAGCCTGGTGGGGTTTCTGCGGCGGCACGCCCCCGGGCTGGCCGCGCTGGCGGTGGCCCTCTGCGTCTTCGGCGGCATCTCGCTGGTCACGCTGCCAGGAGGGCTCTATCCAGAGGTGTCCTTTCCGCGCGTCGTCGTCGCGGCGACCCTGTCCGGCGCCAGCGCGGAGACGATGCAGCTGTCGGTGACACGCCCCGTGGAGGAGGGCCTATCCACGGTCTTGGGCGTACAGCGGGTCCGCTCGAGAACCATCCGGGCTGCGTCGGAGGTGTCGCTCTGGTTCGATCCCGGCGCCGACATGGACCAGGCGCTGAGCCTCATCAACGCACGGCTCGCCGAGCTCCGGGGAGAGCTTCCACAGGAAGTCACCCTCACTGCCGAGCGGTTGACCCCTTCGTCCTTCCCCATCCAGACGCTCGCGGTAACAGGCACGGCGCAGCCCGTACAACTGCGCGACTTCGCGCTCTATACCTTGCGCCCACGGATGGCGGGCTTGCCGGGCGTAGGCCGCGTGGACGTCATCGGTGGCGACACGCGAGAGGTGGAGATCACCGTCGATCCCGTGCGCCTGGAGCAAGCGCAGCTCGACATGTCCCGGCTGGCCAGCGCGGTGGCGGACGCGCTCAAGCTCGAGCCCGTGGGCCGGCTGGACGTCCACTACCGGCAAGAGCTGGTGGTGGTCCAGGGACCGGTGGAAGACCTCGACTTGCTCTCCCAGATCATGGTGGGGGGCAGCCCCGAGTCACCGGTCCTGCTGGGGGACGTGGCGCGCGTGGAGGAGGGGCGCGCCGATCGCTTGTCCCTCACCTCCGCCAACGGCAAGCCCGCGGCGCTGGTCAACATCGGACGGCGGCCCGGGGCTGACGCCATCGCGCTGGCCCAGGCGATCCGCACGGAGCTAGAGAGCATACGGGCGGGGCTGCCTCCAGGCATCGAAGTGCTCGTCACCTATGATCAGGCCGGTCTCATCGCCCGGTCCGTGAGGAACGTGCGTGACGCCGTGGCGCTGGGAGGACTCCTCACGCTCATCGTGGTGGGACTCTTCCTGAGATCCTGGCGAGCGATGGTCGCCGCGGCGGCCGCGCTCCCCGTCACCCTGCTCATGACCTGTGCCGCCCTGGAGCTCTCGGGGGGAACGATGAATCTCATGTCGCTCGGCGGACTCGCCGTGGCGATTGGGCTCGTCGTGGACGACGCGGTCGTGGTGGTTGAGGCCGTGTACCGCCGTGTCACCAGCGGAATGGAGAGATGGGCTGCGACGGCCGACGCCCTTCGGGAGATTGCATGGCCCGTGACCAACTCCACGCTCACCACGGTCGTGGTCTTCGCGCCGCTGTCGCTGTTGTCGGGCGTCTCTGGCCAGTTCTTCGCCGCGCTCGCGTTCACGCTCTCAGCTGCGGTGCTGATCTCCCTCGCGGTGGCAGTCACGCTGACACCGCTGCTGTGCGGCTGGCTGCTCCTGCCCCAGGCCACTCATGCGCGGACTCCTCGAGGTCTCTATGACCGCGTGCTCTCACGGCTGCTCTCACGGCCGTGGCGGACGGTGGCGGTGGGGGCAGCAATCACGGTGCTGTTCGCTGGGATCGCCAGCGGCGTGGGGACCGGCTTCCTTCCCGAGCTCGACGAGGGCGCGTTCGTGGTGGATTACTTCACGCCCACCGGCACCTCGCTCAACGAAGCGGACCGGCTCGGGCGGCAGATAGAAGCAGCCGTCGCGGCCTTGCCAGAGGTCGCAAGTACCAGCAGGCGCCTCGGCGCGGAGCTGGGCCCCCCCGCGGCCACCGAGTCCTACGTGGGGGACATCACGGTGGAGCTGAAACACCGCCGTACTCGCTCCGGACCGCAAGTCATCGAGGAGGCCCGCACGCGCGTGGAGTCAGTAGCTCCGGGCGTCCGGGTGGAATTCATCGAGCTGCTGCAGGATGTGCTCTCCGATCTGGAGGGAAATCCCGACCCGATCGAGGTCAAGCTCCAGGGTGAGGATGTCAGCGTGCTCCGGAGCTTCGCGCCGCAGGTGGCCGAGCGCCTGCAGGACATCCCCGGCTTGGTGGACCTCTATGATGGCGTCTCGGGGTGCACGCCGGAGATCCACCTGGAGCTCCAGCTCGCATCCGCGGGCCGGGCTGGACTCACCGCGCAAGAGGTGACGGCCCAGGTCCGCACGGCCTTGCTCGGGCAGGTGGTGAGCGCGATTCCCCGCACCGGCCGGTGGGTGAACGTACGGGTGCGCCTGCGCGATGAGGATCGTCTTGATGCTCAGGTCCTCGAACAGCTCCGGCTGAGGACGCCCTCCGGCACCACGGCTCCGTTGTCTCAGGTGGCCCAGCTCCGGCGGAAGTGCCTACCCGCGGAGCTGCTGTCTGAGAACTTGCGCCCGCTCGTCCCCGTGACTGGGCGGCTGGAGAGCCGGGATCTGGGCAGCGTGACGGCGGACGTGCAAGCACGGCTCGCGGACCTGAAGCCTCCGGAAGGGGTAGAGCTGCGCGTAGGGGGGCAGCGCGACAGCCAACAAGCGTCCTTTCGTGGGCTGCTGCTCGTTCTCGCGCTCGCCACGTTCGGCGTCTTCCTCATCTTGACGTTCCACTTCCGCAGCCTGGTGCTCCCGCTGCTTATCTTGGGGGTGGCGCCGGTCGCTCTCGTCTCGGGGCTGGCGATCCTGCGCCTCACGGGTGTGCCGCTCAATGTCTCCTCGTTGATGGGTTCCATCCTGTTGGTCGGCCTCGTCGTGAAGAACGGCATCCTGCTGCTCGACCACGCGGAGAAGGAGCGTGAGGAAGGGTTCGGAGCACGCGAGGCGGTCGAACGCGCGGCGGCCGTGCGCCTGCGCCCCATCCTGATGACGACACTGGCGACGCTGCTCGGGCTCGTTCCTCTGGCGCTCGGGCTGGGCGAGGGCGCGGAGCTGCAGCGCCCGCTCGCCATCACCGTCCTGGGGGGGCTATCCATCTCCACGCTGGTGGTGCTGCTGGGACTCCCCCCCGCTTATGTGCTGGTCCGCAGGCGCGAGCGCGGGCCGCAGGTGTCCTGAGCATGAGGATCAGATGAGAAGGCCCTCATGCTCCTGGAGAGAGATGGCGCCAGGGGCTGGCAACCGGCATCAATCATCGCTGTCCCTCTGAGACCGGTGCGCGGACGTTCGAGCGCCTGGAAGTGGAGCACGCAATGAAGCGGTCAGGGCCATCTCCGCGGGCCTTCACGGCTCCACCCCTCGCCGCTCCCTCGTGGGGGCGCTGGGTCCTGCTCGCGAGCTGTGTCCTGGCCGTGCTCCGGCTCTTCTACGCGTCCCTGGTGGAGCTCGCTCCTCAGGAGGCGTACTATTGGCAGTACTCCCGCCATTTGGAGCTGTCGTACTTCGATCATCCGCCGATGAGCGCATGGCTGATTGCCTTGTCCGTGAGACTGATCGGCGTGACGGAGCTGGGTGTTCGCCTGCCCGCGGTGGTGTCGGGTGCCCTCCTGACGTGGGTGCTCTATTCGCTCGGGGCCCGTCTGTATTCGCCCGCGGTGGGAGCGCTCACGGCGCTGGCTGCCAACACCACCGTGCTCTTGGGGCTGGGCGCTGTGGTGATGACCCCCGACGTCCCTCTCGTGCTCTTCTGGGCGGCGGCGCTCCGGGTGCTCTGTGAACTGGTCCTGCCGGACGGAGCGGGGGCTGGCCGGGCCGGATTCCGCTGGTACCTGCTAGGACTGCTCTGCGGGCTGGCGATGCTGTCGAAGTACACCGCCGCCTTGCTGCCGCCGCAGATCCTCGTGACGGCGCTGCTGCTTCCTCGCGGCCGCGCCGCCCTCCGCCTCCCTCATCCCTACCTCGGCCTCGTCCTGGCGCTGGCGGTCTTCTCTCCCGTCTTCATCTGGAACGCCCAGCACGCCTGGGCATCCTTCAGCTTCCAGACGCAAGGCCGGCTCCAGTCCGTGACCGGCTTTCAGCCCCACCTCGCCGGGCGGTACTTCGGGTTGCAGGCCGTCGCCGTGGGACCGCTCCTCTACCTGGAGCTCCTCTTCACGGCGGCGCTCCTTGTGCGCCGCTCACTCTTGGATGACCCAAGAGCCCGGCTGTTGTGTCTCTCCAGCGTGCCGGGGCTTGTGCTCTTCACGGTGGTGAGTCCCTGTCACTGGGTGAAGATGAACTGGGTGGCGCCTGCCTATCTCGGCCTTCTGGTCGCAGCCGCGTCCGGTTGGTACGAGTCTCGGCAGCGGGGTGGGCGGCTGGGCTATGGGCTCGCCTCCATGGGCGTTGGCGCCCTGCTCGTCTTGGGCATGTACCTGATGCCGCTGTGGCCCCTCATTCCGTTCCGAGAGCGTGACAACCTGGTGAGCGGCTGGCGCGAACTGGCCAGCCATGTTCAGCGCTTTCGCGAGCAGGCGGGCTCCGAAGGGACACAACCACTGGTGGTGGGCTGGAGCTACAAGACGGCGAGCGAGCTGGCCTTCTACCTGCCAGACCACCCCGAGACCCAATCGGACACGGCGCTGGGCGGTCCGGGGCTTGCCTATGACTTCTGGATCGACCGCGTGGGCCGTGGCCAGGACGCGATCGTCGTGGCGGATGCCCGGCAACCGCTCCGCGACGCGGCCACGCGCCTGCCGGCTCACTGCGGGGCAGTACGAGAACTCCCTCCCGTCACGGTACACCGGGGCGAGCGAGCCGTGACGACCTTCCACCTTTGGTACTGCTCGCAGTGGCATCTCACGGGGCAAGCCGCTGAGCGCCCACCCGAAATTACTCTGGGAGCACCGGGAGGCAGACGGTGAAGACACTCTCGCCCGCCGGAGAGCAAGAGTAAGTGAGGGCTCCGCCGTGTGCTTCGATGAGGGTGCGTGAGAGCGCTAGCCCAAGCCCCGTTCCTTCCTGCCCACGCATGGTGTCGGCTCGCGCGAAGCGCTGAAAGAGCCGTGGCGCGAAGGAGGGCTCGACGCCGGGACCGTTGTCCACCACGCTCACCTGCGCGCCCTCTTCGGCAGTACGGACTTCGATACGGACCCGCCCCTGGCAGTGCCGGAGCGCATTGGACAGGAGGTTGTCCAGCACCCGGGCCAAGAGCACGGGATCACCGCGAACCAGCGCGGAGGTCCCCGAGAGCTCGACTTGCACGGTACGGGCCTGCACCGCCAGCAGCCGCTCGGCCCGCTGGGTGGCTTTCTGGGCGAGCAGATACAGGTCCACAGCCTCTCCCGCCGTCACGAGCTGGCCGGCATCCGCGCGCGCCAGGGTGAGCAGCGCCTCCACCAGCTCCGAGAGCCCGCGGCTCTCCGCCTGAATGACCTCCAGCGAGCGGCGATACTCCTCCGCCGCGCGCTCACGACGCAGGACAACCTCTGTCTCTCCCATGATGATGGTCAGAGGTGTACGCAGCTCATGTGCGGCGTCCGAGGTAAAGCGGCGGGTGCGCTCATATGCACTGCGTGCGTCCGAAAGGAGCGCGTTGAGCGTGGAGGCAAGCTCGTCCCACTCATCTCCAGAGCCCCGGACAGGAAGGCTCAGGTCGAATGCCGAGGCGCGTGCGGCGCGGGTGCGCGTGCTGGCCTCGCGCATGGGAGCCAAGGCTTGCCGTGCCAACGCACGCCCGAGCGCCGCTGCACCGAGTACGGTGAATGGCGCCGTGAAGGCCAGGGCGCCGAGCACAGGCCCGAGCTCGTCGAAAAGGCTATCCTCTGGCGCTCCCGGAGGGGCTGCGCGCCGCTCGAGCCACTCCACGCTGATGAGGACCGTGGCCACCAACCCGCCATGAAGAAGGATGGTGCCCAGAACAGCCCCGGCGAAGAAGAGCGTCAACCGGGCACTCAGCGTCTTGGGACCCCTCACGCACCGCTCCGCAGGACATAGCCCACGCCGCGCACGGTATGAATGAGTTTGACGCCAAAGGGATCGTCTACCTTGGCGCGGAGATAACGGATGTACACCTCCACCACATTCGAGAAGGTCTCGAAGTCGTGGTCCCACACGGCCTGGACGATCCGCGTCCGGGAGACGACCTCTCCCGCGTGCTCCAGGAGGAATTGAAGCAGCGCGTACTCACGCGCGGTCAGCGAGATCTCCACTCCCGCTCTCACCACCTTTCGCGAGACCGGATCGAGCGTGAGATCCGCATGGCTGAGGATGGGACTGGCCCGGTTGGAGACGCGGCGGAGGATGGCCCGGATGCGCGCGAGCAGCTCCTCGAAGGCGAAGGGCTTGACGAGGTAGTCGTCCGCGCCGGCATTGAGGGCTGCGATTCGCTCCGCGACTGCGTCCCGGGCCGTGAGCATGAGGACTGGGGTCGTGTCCCGCCGTCCCCGCAGCGCTTGGAGCAGGTCCAGCCCAGGAAGTCCCGGGAGCATCCAATCGAGCAAGATGAGATCGAAGCGCTCGTGACGCAGCAGCTCCTGGGCCTGCAACCCGTCCACGGACTCGCGGATGCGGAAGCCCTCTTCCGTGAGGCCTCGAGCAATGAAGGCCCTGACCCGCAGCTCATCTTCGACGATCAAGATGGACACGCTCGGAACCCTAGCATTCTCCCCTTCACTTCAGGGTCAGCAGCGCCCCGGCCACCATGAGGGCGACACCGAGCGCTAGCTTCCACGACAGGGGCTCTTTCAGCACCACCACGGCGAGCACCAGGGTCATCGCGAGACTGAGCTTGTCGATGGGCGCCACCCGTGAGGCCGGCCCGAGCTGGAGCGCACGGAAATAGGCGAGCCAGGACAGGCCGGTGGCCACACCGGAGAGCACCAGGAAGAGCACCGTCTTGTGGCTGAGGGCGGGCAACGCCTCATGCTCTCGGCGAGTAAGCACAATGCCCCAGGAGAACACGAGCACCACCCCTGTCCGGATGGCCGTGGCGAGGTTCGAAGGCACGCCTTCCACTCCCACCTTGGCAAGGATTGCCGTAGCCGCCGCAAAGCCGGCCGAGAGCAACGCATAGGTCACCCAAGTCATATGGAGCGCTCCTGAGAGGCAGGCGAGGCCTGCCCGAATCCTAGCGGGACGGCACCTGCACGAGGAAGCTGCGCCTCGAAGGGCTCTCACGGAGCCTCACCGCGAGGTGCTAACCTCGGGCGCATGGCCAACGCTCGAACTGCTCTGGGAAGCCGCGTGTCCCACAGTCTGCTCCTCGCTCCACTGCTGCTCGCGCTCCAAGCCTGCTGCGGCGACCATCCGCGGGATGCACTGGACACCCCTCCTGATCGCGAGTGTCAGACGGGAGTGGAGGCGGGTCACGACATCGCTTTCTGGGAGTGCATCAACGGCGAGCACATCGTCGCGCACCGGAAGAGCGCCGCGATCGGTACTTGCTCGGGAGTCACCGAGGAGCGAGTCCCCTGCGGACAGCTCACCCCCTTCGAGCAAGCAAACGCCGATGACCTACAGTGGGAATGCGAGTCCCCTCAGCCCTGACTCAGCGCCGTTTTTCAAACAGGCCGAGAAGGTGCCACCACGGGTTCCTGGGAACCCTGACCGGTTCGGATTAAATCTTCGCACCCATGCCTCTGCTCTTCCGCCTGGTGTGTGCTGGCGCCCTCGTACTGCTCGCTGGCGCCACGGGCTGCACCGAGGATCCTCCTTCCAACACTCCGGATGCGGGCGTGACGCCCGTGGATCCCTACCCACCCATCGTGGATCGCACCGCCTGCTCCGGGCTCACTCTGGGAGCAGGCACCCATACCTTCGTGCTCCGCCACGAAGAGCGGGACCGCACCTACCGGATCCACATCCCTCCCACCTATGTGGCGACGAGCCCCACGCCCGTCGTGGTGGCCTTCCATGGGTTCTCCTCGGATGCCCTGGAGCAGGAGGCCCTCAGCCGCATCTCCCAGGTCGCGGATGAGAAGGGCTTCATCGCCGTCTACCCCTTCGGTGTGAACTTCCCCGAGGCGCTGCGCCAGGACGGTGGCACCGAAGACACTCGCAGCTGGAACGCGGGCGGCTGCTGCGGCCCCGCGCAGATCTACGGCGTGAACGACGTGGATTTCGTGGAGAAGCTCTTCGCGGACCTCGACAAGCGCGTCTGCGTGGACACCCGCCGCACCTACGCCACCGGGCTCTCCAATGGCGCCTTCTTCGCCTACCGGCTGGCCTGCGATCGCGCCGCGCGCTTTGCTGCCATCGCCCCCGTGGCAGGCAGTGAGAACGTTCTTCCCTGCAACCCCACCCGCCCTGTGCCAGTGATGCACTTCCACGGCACCGCCGATCCCACCATCTCCTATGACGGAGGCGTCATTCCCTTCGGCCGTCCTTACCCCTCCGCGCCCAACACGGTGGTTAAGTGGGCTGAGCGCAACGACTGCACCGGCCCGCTCCAGCAGACCTACAGCGTGGGCGACAGCACCTGCCGCACGCACTCCGGCTGCACTGCCCCCGCCACGCTCTGCACTGTCCTGAACGGAGGCCACACCTGGCCCGGCGGCCTCATGCCCCCTGAGTACGGCTACACCACGAAGGATCTGGACGCCACGCGAGAGATGTGGCGCTTCTTCGAGGCCCACCCTCGCCCCTGAGAGCCCCATGAACACCCGCGCCCTCATCATCAACGCCGATGACCTCGGGTATGACCCGGCCGTCACCCGCGGCATCCTCCGCTCGATGCGCGAGGGCGTCGTGTCGTCGGCCACCTTCATGGTGAACACGCCCTACTCCGAGGCCGCCGCGCGCGAGGCTCACGGGCTCCACATCGGACTGCACCTCAACCTGGCCCGGGGCGAGCCCGTGTGGCCCGGCTTCCCTCGAGAGTTCCTGGAGAAGGGTGCCTTCGCCGAGCCCCGCGCCGCCACACTCCCCACGGAAGCGGTGGTGCACGAAGTGCGCGCCCAGTTGGAGCGGCTGGCCTCGATGCTGGGCCGCCCCGCCACCCACGTGGACGTGCACAAGCACCTGCACCTCCACCCGAACGTGCTCGCGGGGCTCGCCCAGGTGGCCCGCGAGCAGGGCCTGCCCGTGCGCTCCATCAACGAGCCCATGCGTCGCGAGCTCCAGGCCCAGGGCGTCGCCACCAACGCGCACTTCATTGGAGACGCGGGCGCGGAGGCCTACTGGACGTTGGAGCGCTTCGAGTCCGCCATGGCCACTCTTCCCGTCTCGGGCGTCATCGAACTGATGTGCCACCCCGGCTACACCCCTGAGGCTGTGAAGAGCGGCTACTCGGCTCAACGCGAGGTGGAGCTGTCCACCTTCGTCCACCCCAAGGCCCGAGAGGCGCTGGCCCGCGCGGGCATCACCCCCACGGGCTTCGGCGTCCTCACATCCGGACGGTAGCCTCTTCCGCCACGGGACCGTCGAGCGCTGCGTCCCCTACAGCTCTTGCCCTATTGCCATGGGCCTGCATCTGGGGCGGGAGGTATCTCTCCCGACGAGCCACCATCCACTGGGCTCGTCGAAGCCCGTTCGGCACGAACCGGCAGGTGCCCCAGAGGCCGCCCTTCTGACGAAAAGATCGTGAGCTCCGCGTTGATGCACTCGGGTCCTGGCCCTGAGACCCAATCCACGAACACGTGGAAACGCACCATCGCTCCATACCAATAGCCACACTCCAGGGTCAGGAGATCCGCCTCGCGAGCAGGAGGCGGCACTCCATTCCACTCGATGTATTTTACGGGCCGCCCCGTGCCGCAGTCCGAAACGGAATGAATGTAGACACTGTGATACGGAAGCAGCCTCTTATCCAGACTGACGCTCTCGGCCCCGGGGCTGATGAGCAATCTCCCCGAAAGCCACGCCCCGTCATACTGCACGTCCTGCATCTCCAGTTTGACAGGAGAGCGCTCTTGGCCTCCGGCGACGTCACAAGGAACCGCGGCCCGCCCCTTCTCAGCGCCCGCCGTCTTTTGCTCCCCAAAAGGACCGAATGCCTTACACGCCCCCGCTAGAAGCAAAATCAGCGGCGCGAGGATGAGCCATTCTCGATGGCTGTGAGCCCGGAGCATCGCCTCTACCCCGGCCTGCATTCAGGGATGGACTCACGGGGTGGATCGTTCCCTGGCACGTTCCGCCCACCTCGGTGCTCCCACCCACAAGAATGAGCCAGTTCGTGAATCAGCGCCTTGACGATGCACTCGTGGGAAAGCGGCTCTTCACACCAATATGTTTCCCCAACTGGAAAGAAATAATTCAACGTCCCGTAGTAGTTGGGCGTGGGCGTATAAGCGAGCATGGTAAATCCATAGATTCGATTGTCTGCCTTGCATTGCAGGCGGGCTCGCTCGCTGCACTTGACCTGAATACTGCCGCACTGCCCCTGCACACAGATCCTCAACAGTTCATCACTGATGCCCCAAGCCGCCTCACGGCACTCCTCGACAGAGGGGATATCCAGCGAGGAAGGGCAATCCGTCCGCATCAGGGGTCCCACATGCTCATGAGGCTGCTGAGCAACACACCCCGTCACAAGAGAAAAACCAAGCGCCAATGCCCCCGTGGCAGTGGGCCACATCCAGCATGCGGACACGGGTCCGCAGGACGTACCCGAGCGACAACCCTCGCGAACCAGGGCGTTCATTCAAGCCCCATGCTACAGGTAGGCGAAAAGGTGCCGCAATCCTGGCGCTGCGTGGGCGGCCTCTTCCGAGGCGCTGGCCCGCGCGGGCATCACCCCCACGGGCTTCGGCGTCCTCACATCCGGACGGTAGCCTCTTCCGCCACGGGCCAGCCCGGCTCGGGCGTCAGCGCCAGCGTGTTGCGCACCCGGGCGATCAGCTCGTCCGCGCGGTAGGGCCTCGAGCACAGCACCGTGCCCTCCCACGCCCAGGCCGGCCGCCGCGCTCCCGCCAGCAGAATCGGCACCGGCCGGGCCCGTGGCAGCGTGGCGAACGTCTCCAGGAAGATGCCCACTTCCTGCTGTGACGCCGTCGCCGACAGCAGGATGATGTCCACCGGCAGCGCCGCCGCGTTGCGCAGCGCCTCGTCTCCTGTGCGCACCGTGAGCACCTCGAAGCCCTCGGAGCGCAGCACGCGCTCGGCCTCGGCCTCGTGCTCCTTATCTTCGTCCAGCAGCAGCACCCGCGGCGGCAGCTCCCGCACCTCGCGCTGCGACATGCGCGGCATCGTCACCGTGAAGGTGGAACCCTGTCCCTCCGCACTCGACAGCGTCAGGTTGCCGCCGTGCAGATTGCAGATGGAGTGGCTGATGAAGAGCCCCAGCCCCAGCCCTCCGAAGTTGCGGTGCGAGACGTTGCGCGCCTTGTAGAAGCGCTGGAACACCTGCGCCTGATCCGCCCCCGGAATGCCGATGCCGCGATCCTTCACGTGGATCCGGACCTCGTCGCCTGCCTCCTCCACCTCCACGTTGATGAGCTCGCCCGCGTTGCTGTACTTGTGCGCGTTCTCCAGCAGGTTCACCATCACCTGCTCCAGCCGGTTCCGATCGCCCTGCACCCAGACGCGCTGGCGCGGCACGTCCACCATGAAGGGCCGGTCGAAGGCCTGGCGGAACTGATCCACCACCTCCGCCACCAGTTGCCCCATCTCCAGCGGCGCGCGCTTCACCTCCAGCTTGCCCAGCTCCAGCCGCGAGGCGTCCAGCAGGTCATCCACCAGCCCCACCAGCCGGTCCACCTGCCGCTTGGACTTGAAAATGCTGGAGAGCTCCACCGCCTGCCCCGTGGCCAGCCGGCGCTCCATCGTGAAGAGGCTCAGCTTGAGCGGCGTGAGCGGCGTCTTCAGCTCGTGCGAGGCGATGGACATGAACTCCTCGCGCACCCGCAGCGCCGCCTGCGCCTCCCTCAAGAGCCGCGCGTTCTCCACCGCCACCGCAAGCTGGCCGGCCGCCGCCGTCCACAAGTCCAGCTCCTTGGCGGAGAACGAGGCGCCCTGCTCCTTGTACAGCAGCAACAACCCCACCGTGCGCTTGGGCGCGCACAGCGGCACCGCGGCGAAGATGGAGCCCATCGAGTCGCCATAGCCACGCTGGATGCCAATCTGCGCCCGGCGGGTGCCCAGCGCCTGGACGAAGGGATCCGCCGTCGGATCAAACGCGTCCTCGGGAGACTCACTTTCGGCCAGGTCCGACACCGCGGCGCGGCGCAGCGTCCCCTGGCCCTCGGCCTCGCAGAGGAACACCTCCGCACGCCGCACCCGGGCACAGCGCACCAGGGCCGTCACCGCCGCGGAGCACACGCTGTCCACCTCCAGCGTCTCGCCCACCGCGCGCGCGATGTCCTGCACCACCTGCGAGAAAGCGCCCTCGTCGTCCAGCCCCGAGGGCTCGAAGAGAATCCACGCCCCAGGCGGCTCGCCGTCCTGCGGCCGCCGCACCTGCACGCGCACCTGACGCATCGTGCTGGTGATGACGTGGCCCTCGTGCTCGCGGCCCTCGCGCACGGCGCGCTCCAGCGCATCCCGGCTCCGGCCGTACTCCAGGATTTCGAGCAGACCTCGCTCCACGGTAGGAGCCACACCTACTTTTCGGGCGAAGTCCGCCTCGAGCCATTGGACTTTGAGATCCGGCCCCACGCGCAGCGTGGCCTGGGGAAGATGTGCGAGCACATTCTCGAAGTCAGGAGGCAGCATGGGGCCAGCACCGAGATAAGGGGGCCCTCCGGGGAGCGACAAGCCACCCCCCGGCAATTCCGGAGGATCGGACGGACTGGCCGTTAGCGGGGCGACACTGTTACGCGCCGATCTCTCCGGGTTTCAACACCTGCGGCTGCCTGCCGGACGGGCGAGCATTTTGCGCGGAACCCATGCAAGTGGCGTTCTGTGTGTTAGACGACAGGCCGCCATGTCCACACAGCCTTCCAAGGAACTGAAGACCTTCCCCAACCCGGCCGCCGAGCGGGACTACGAGATCGCGTTCGACGTCCCGGAGTTCACGTGCCTGTGCCCACTGACCGGGCAGCCTGACTTCGCGCGGTTCAAGATCCGCTACGTGCCGGACGAGCTGTGCGTGGAGCTGAAGAGCCTGAAGCTCTACATGTGGGCCTACCGCAACGAGGGCGCGTTCCACGAGAAGGTGACCAACACCATCGCGGACGACATCATCAAGGCCATCCAGCCGCGCAAGCTCGTGGTGGAGGGTGACTTCTTCGTGCGCGGCGGCATCGGCACCGTCATCACCGTGACGCACGAGAAGAAGAAGGGCTAAAGCGCCCGCTAGAGCCCGCCGCGCAGCTCCGAGACGGCCTCGAGCAGCCCGTCCCTGGCGCGCAGCAGCATCACCAAGCGCCCCTGGTGGAAGCCGCGCACAGGGGCCTCGGGATCAGGAAACCCTGGAGGCAGCCTCCAGGAGGGCGGGAGGAGCCGGCCTCGAGGCACGGGCCTCTCTCGCCGCAGGTCGCCCAGCTCCGCATCCGAGAGCTCACGGGTGGCGCACCAGGACAATAGCTCGCGCCCATGCAGCTCCGTGCGCTTGCCGGGGCCTGGGTCCTCCCACGGGCCAATGGCCGTGCGGTGCAGCCGGGACAGGTGCGCGCCACAGCCGAGCGCCCGTCCCAGCTCTCTCGCCAGCGAGCGCACGTAGAAGCCGCCGCGGCACGTCAGCTCCAAGCGGCTGGAGCGCGGCAAGTCATGCGCGAGCCAGCGCGCCTCGTGGAGGTACACGCGCGAGGGCGGCAACACCACCTCCTCGCCCCGGTGGGCTTTCCGGTAGGCCGGCTCTCCGTCCACCTTCTTGGCGCTGGTGGCCGGAGGCACCTGGTCGTGCCAGCCCTGGAAGGGCGCGAGCGCCGCATCCAGCGCCTCCGGGGTGAGGTGCGAGGCATCGCCCTGATGGACCACGCGCCCGAGCAGATCGCCGTTGTCCGTCTCCACGCCCCAGCGGACCTCCGCCACGTAGCGCTTGGGGATGGCGTGGTGCAGGTCCATCAGCCGCGTGGCCTGCCCCACGAGCAGCAGCAGGAGTCCCTCGGCGAACGGGTCCAGCGTGCCCCCGTGGCAGACGGGGACGCGCTTGCCGGGACGCGCCGCCTGGAGCTCCTCCATGAAGGCGCGCACCACCGAGAAGCTCGTCTCGCCTACGGGCTTGTGGGCCAGATAGATGCCGGGCGTCAGCACGCGCGCCATCCTCCCAACCCCCTCCCGCACTTCACAGTCCTTTTGCTGCTCCTGTGACACAAGGCCATCCCCCTGACGGCATGGCTGCTCACTGTGCGACCGGACCCTGCTTCCTTCCGCCCCAGTGCGGCGAAGCTTTGGTAGCTTTCATCGCATGAAGAAGTTGCTCATTGGGGTCCTGGTCCTCGCCGTGCTGGCCGGCGCCGCCGGCGGCGGTGTCTTCATGTGGGCGGAGAAGGGCACGACGACGCCGAAGGCCGCCCCGGGCGCGCCCGAGGTGACGTTCGCCGTGAAGAAGGGCACGACGGCGCGGGCGCTCGGCCCGGAGCTCCAGTCCGAAGGGCTCATCGACGACGCGCGGCTGTGGCGCTTCCACCTGTGGCGTCGCGGTGGGCTCGCGCTGAAGGCCGGCCGCTTCAAGCTCAGCGCCTCCATGTCCATTGCCGAGTTGGCGAAGACGCTCGAGGGCCCGCCGCTCCCCGAGGACGTGCCCTTCGTGATGATTGAAGGCTGGCGCCTGCGAGACACGGACGAGGCCCTGGCCGCCAAGGGGCTCATCAAGCCGGGCGAGTACATCGCCGCCGCCAAGCGTCCCGAGCGCTTCAAGGCCTCCTTCCCGCTGCCCACGCGCAGCCTCGAGGGCTACCTCTACCCGGAGACCTACGCCGTGGTGCCGGAGGGCTTCAACGTGGAGGCCTTCATCCAGCGGCAGCTCGACACCTTCGGCGCGCGCTTCTACGACGGGCACAAGGGCGAGATTTCCAAGGGCAAGCGCAGCCTGCACGACCTCGTCGTGATGGCCTCCATGCTCGAGCGCGAGGAGCCCAAGCCCGAGCAGCGCCCGCTGGTGGCGGGCATCCTGTGGAAGCGGATCGACAAGAACTTCCCGCTCGGTGTGGACGCCACGAGCCGCTACGAGCTGGCGGACTGGAACGACCGCAAGGAGTTCCTCAAGAAGCTGCGCGACAACACGGACGAGTACAACACCCGCACGCGCGCAGGCCTGCCGCCGAGCCCCATCGGCGCGCCGACGGTGGACTCGCTCGTCGCGGCGCTGCGGCCCACGCCGAGCGACTACTGGTACTACCTGCACGACGCGGAGAAGAAGCTGCACCCCTCGCGCAACGCCGAGGAGCATGAGGCGCTGCGCGTGAAGTACAACGTGTACTGAGCCTCCTACTTCTTCCCCGGAGAGCGGGTGGGCGCGGGCGGAGACGCGGGAGCGGGTTGGTCCGCGACCTTCTTCTCCACCACGGGCGCCCACTTGTCCTGGGTGAGGTAGACACCCGTGGCGGTGGCCAGGCTGAGCAGCACCACGGCGGCCACCCACTTGAGCTTGCCGGTGGGCATCCGGTAGCGCTGCTCGGCTGCGTTCTCCTTGAGCACGCCCAGCTCCGCGTGCGTCAGGTGCGCCAGGGCCTCCGTCTCCGTGAGCTTCTGCCGCTGGTGCAGGAAGCCCATCAGCAGCGCCGGGTGGGACACCTTCACCACGTGCGCGAGGAACAGGTCCAGCTCGCGCCGCATGGCCGCCGCGTCCGGGAAGCGCTTCTCCGGACTCACCTCGAGCGCCCGCTTCACCACGTTGGCCAGCGGCGCGGGCACGTGGGGCGCCGCCTTGGCCAGCGGCGTGTACTTTCCGTCGCGGATCTTCGCGAAGATCTCTCCGGCCGTCCTGCCCTGGAAGGGACGCGTGCCGGTGAGCGCCTCGTAGAGCAACACGCCGAGCGAGAAGATGTCCGTGCGCGGATCCAGCTGCACGCCCGTCACCTGCTCCGGAGACATATAAGCCGGCGTGCCCACCGCCATGCCCTGCTGGGTGAGCGCCACCAGGTCCACGTCCTTGGCGATGCCGAAGTCCATCAGCTTCACCTCACCGGTCTTGGTGAGCATGACGTTCCCGGGCTTCAGGTCGCGGTGGATGATGTGGCGGAAGTGCGCGTGGTCCAGCGCGCTGGCGATGCGCGCGCCGACGACGGCGGCAACATCTGGAGGAAGATACCCGTCCTTGATGAGATCCTGGAGCGTGGGCCCATCCACGTACTCCATGACCATGAAGAGCGAGTCGTTCTTCTCCACCAGGTCATAGAGCGTGACGATGTTCTGGTGCCGGAAGGCAGCCAGAGCGAGCGCCTCGCGGTGGAAGCGGGACAAGGACTCCTTGTCCTTCTGGGCGTCCGGGAGCAGTTCCTTGATGGCCACCTCGCGCTGGATGGTCTCGTGGAGGCCCTTGTACACCTGGGCCATGCCTCCGCGACCCAGTTCCCCGAGTACGCGGTACGCGCCGATCTTCCGATGCTTGGTCGGCGCCTTCTCCAACTTGTCCCTGTCCGTGGCAGCCACGGCCCGCACGGTAGCGAGTTGTTCGCGGACCGTCGACAGCCGCGCAAGCCTTCCTGCCGGAGAAGCGAGCAGCCCCTCACATTGGGGCCGACTCCCGGTAGGCTGCGCGCCATGAACCTTCGACTGTTCCTGCCTGTCGTCGCGCTGTTCTCGCTCTCGCTCCCAGGCTGCATCGTGGTCCGGGACCGGACGACCGTCGTGAAGCCGGCCAAGGCTCAGAAGTCCTGCCACCCGAGCCAGTACTGGGATGGCGACCAGTGCCGCCACAAGGGCCAGGGTAAGGGCGCGCGCAAGCACGACAGCTGACGCGCTCGCTCGTTCTGTCCGTGGAAAAAAGTTCCAAGAACAACACCCTTGTCCCCTGAACCTTCACTCACGGTGGTGCCCGCGCCTAGCCCCAGAGCAGAGGGCGCTGGCGACCCGGTGACGCTGCTGGACGGCGGCGCCGAGGCGTATCCGCGCATGCTGGCGGCCATCGAGGCGGCCACGCGGCGGGTGCACCTGGAGGTCTACACCTTCGAGCGCGAGGGGGTGGGCTCGCTGTTCCTGGCGGCGCTCACGGCGGCGGCACTGCGAGGCGTGGAGGTGAAGGTCATCGTCGATGGCTGGGGCAGCATCGGCGAGAGCGGCCCGCTGCGGGCGACGCTGCGGGCGGCCGGGGCGAAGGTGCGCATCTACAACCCGCTGACGTCGATCTTCACGGGCCGGGCGTGGCGCAACCACCGGAAGATTCTGCTGGTGGACGAGCAGGTGGCCTTCATCGGCGGAGTGAACATCGGCGACGAGTACCGAGGCTCGGAGGGCAATCCGGGGTGGGCGGACCTGGTGCTGGAGTTGCGCGGGGACATCTGCGTGCAGCTGGGGGCGAAGCTGCAGGCGGGCCGAGTGGAGCTAACCTCGGGGCCGGTGCGGGTGCTGCTATCGGGATTTGGCGGTGGAGGGCGGCTGCGGAAGCGCTACCTGCAGGCGCTGAAGCAGGCGAAGCACACGGTGGTGCTGGCGCACGCGTACTTCCTGCCGGATCAGGGCTTCATGCGGGCGCTGACGAAAGCGGCGAAGCGGGGCGTGTCGGTGCACCTGCTGCTCACGGGCCGCAGTGACGTGCCGTTCGCTCGGGCGGCGACGATGCGGCTGTACCGGTACTTCTTGAAACGTGGGGTGCACATCCACGAGTGGATGGACTCCACGCTGCACGCGAAGGCGGCGGTGGTGGACGGGAGGCGGCTGCTGGTGGGCAGCTTCAACCTGGATCCCCTGTCGATGGTGAACCTGGAGACGCTGGTGGACGTGGAGGACGAGAGGGTGGCGGCGCAAGCCACGGCGTGGCTGGACAAGCACCTGAAGACGGCGCGGGCCATCTTCCTGGAAGACTGCGCACGCACAGGGCTGCAGGCGTGGCTGCTGGACATCCTGGGGCTGGCTGGAGCGCGCCTCGCGGAGGGCTTCGCGAACTTCATCGGACGGCGGCACCGGCGGTAGCGGCGACACCGAAAGACCTTCCCCGCTGGCGACACGGCCGCAGGCGCAGTGAACGAGTTCATGAGCGCGGAGCGAGCCGCCTCACAGCGTCAGCAGGGACCTTCGTCAGAGAGTTCGCGGCGTCAGGGGGGCCAAGAGCCCCTCCCTGACCAACGCGAACACCTGGCTCCTCTCACGCAAGGGAAGGAAGAACAATGGCCATTCACGACAAGTGGCTCCTGGGACTCTCACTGTTGATGTGCGCTGCTGTAACGGGCTGCCAGATGCAACCCCCCGCCGGCAGGGCGCAACTGCTGGCGAGCCTCCAACAAGCAGTCTCCATGGCGGACATCGCCCAGGTCGAGGTAGAGGTCAGTGCTCCGGACATGCAACCCCGGACCGAAATGCTCGTGAAGACGGGCAACCATTGGGGAGGCATCCTGGGCGAGCTGCCCGTAGGCCAGGGGCGGACCTTCAAGGCGACCGCTTTCGACTCGACTGGCACCCGGTTGTATGCAGGCTTGGCCCCGGACATCTCCATCGAGGAGGGGCAAACCACCATCCTCATGCTGGCGCTCCAGGAGTTGTCACCGACGCCCCCCTTCGAGAACGCGGCCCCCGTCATTACCTCGCTCGTGGCGAACTCGGCCTCCGTGACGCCGGGAGACACCCTCACGCTGACCGCCGCCGCGTCGGACGCGAACCCGGGCGACAGCCTCACCTATGCGTGGACGGCGCTCGCGGGGACTTTTGAGTCGCCCTCTTCCACCTCCACCCAGTGGACGGCGCCCGCGGAGACCGGCTCCGTTTCTCTGACCCTGACCGTCACGGACTCCAAGGGTGCCAAGACGGTGGTGACCTTCTCCATACAGGTCCGAAGCGCCACCGGAGCGGCCGAGGTCGACATCTCGGTCAACAACTGGCCCCGCGTGACGAACGTCTCCGCCGATTTCACCGTGGTCGAGGTGGGTGAGAGCACCACGCTGACGGCGATGGCCAGCGACCAGGATGGTGACGCTCTCACCTATAGATGGAGCGCCTCGTGCGAAGGCACCTGGTCACAGGAGACCTCGAACCCGGCCACCTTCACGCCCACCATGACTTCGGGCGGAAACACCTGCGAGCCCTGCTCTCTCACAGTGACCGCGAACGATGGCCGTGAGGGCACGGCCACGGGCACGCTCACCCTCTGCGTGGGGCCCAGGCCGGCCGTGCAGTTGCCGCCCGAGGTGGTAGAGACCTTCCAGTCCCTCCGAAACGTGGCTCCTGGAGGAACCATCGTCTTCCGGGTGCGCGCGCAGGATCCCCAGGGCAGTTCCCTCTCCTTCCACTGGAAGGAATCCGCAGGCACGTTGTCGCCCCCCTCGGAGAGCGCCCTGGAGAGTGAAGTGATCTGGACCGCGCCCGCTTGCACGTTGCCCGGCACAGTGCCCACTATCAAGATCAAGGTTAGCAACGCGCTGGGGTTGTCCTCCACCAAGACCTTCGAGGCGTCCATGACGCCAACTTGCAGCGTCACCTTCACCCAGGAATCCGGCAAGGATCGCAGGGGCGGGGACTACGGCCAGATCACGACACATAGTGGTGTCGAGGAATGCCAGGTCGCCTGCGCTAACCAGCAACGGTGCCGCGCTTACACGTACGTCCCCAGTACGTCCGCGTGCTTTCTGAAGGAGCATGCATACCCTGCGGTTGAGGCCAGCAACTTCATCTCCGGCGTCAAGGAGTAGCACTCCGGCGTGGGGAGGGGTGAAGCCCCCCTCCCTCGCCTGGGCCCCCGGTAGATCTCCCCAGGCCCCGGTACAGTGCCTCTCACGACGCCGGAGGCACCGGCGCCGTGGGCGAGCGCAGCGTCTCGGCGGGCAGCTCCGGTGCCGCCGCGTGCCGGATCAGCGACTCGATGGGCTTCGGGTCCACCACCCGCCGCGCCAGCTCCAGCAACACCACCTGGCTGCGCACCGGCGCTCCCTCCTGCCCCACCGGCACGTACGAGCCGTCCCGCTGAAGCCGCCGCGCCTTCACGTTGTCCTTCAGCCCCACCCCCAGCACCTCGTCCAACAGCCGCTGGCGCAACGCCGGGTCCTCCACTGGGAACATCGTCTCGATGCGCCGCACGAAGTTCCGCGGCATCCAGTCCGCGCTCGACGCCCACACCTCCGTCTGCGCCCCCTCCCCGAACGCGAACACCCGGCTGTGCTCCAGGAAGCGATCCACCACGCTCGTCACCCGGATGTTCTCGCTCACCCCCGGCACCCCAGGCCGCAGGCAGCAGATGCCGCGCACCAACAGCTCGATCTTCACCCCCGCCTGGCTCGCCGCGTACAGCGCCTTGATGACGCTCGCGTCCACCAGCGAGTTCATCTTCGCCACGATCCGCGCCGACTCCCCCTTCTTCGCCTTCTCCGTCTCCCGCTGGATCAGCCCCAGCACCTTCTCCTGCAACCCCACCGGCGCCACTGACAGCCGCTTCCACTGCGGCGCCGTCGAGTACCCCGTCAGCATGTTGAACAGCGCCGTCACATCCTCGGCAATCTCCTGCCGCGCCGTGAACAGCGACAGGTCCGTGTATTGCCGCGCCGTCGTCGGGTTGTAGTTCCCCGTCCCCAAGTGCACGTACCGCCGGATGCCGTTGCCCTCGCGCCGCACCACCAGCGCCACCTTGCAGTGCGTCTTCAGGCCAATCAGCCCGTAGACCACGTGCACTCCGCTCTCCTCCATCCGCCGCGCCCAGGCGATGTTGTTCGCCTCGTCCAGCCGCGCCTTGATCTCCACCAGCACCGCCACCTGCTTGCCGTTCTCCACCGCCCGCGTCAGCGCCCGCGCAATCGGACTGTCTCCGCTCGTCCTGTACAGCGTCTGCTTGATGGCCAGGACGTTCGGATCCTCCGCCGCCTCCTCCAGGAACCGCACCACCGGATCAAACGACTCGTAGGGGTGGTGCAGCAGGATGTCCCGCTTGGCGATGACGCTCATCACCGGATCTTCGTCCCGCAGCGCCGGAGGCACCGCCGGCACGAACGGCTCCACCCGCAGCTCCGGCCGCGCGTCCAGGTCCGTCAGCATCATCAGATCCGACGGCTGCAGCGGCCCCTGCAGGCGATACACGTCCGGCGTCCCCAGCTTCAGCGCCGCTGTCAGCGCCGTCTCCAGCTCCGCGCTCGCCGCCGCATCCAGCTCCAGCCGCACCGCCGCGCCACGGTCCCGCCGCCGCAGCTCCTCCTGGATGGTGGAGAGCAAGTCCGCGCTCTCCTCCTCGTCCACGTTCAAGTCCCAGTTGCGCGTCACGCGGAAGGACGCCGTCTGCTCCACCGCGTACCCAGGGAACAGGTCCGCCGCGCACAGGGAGATCAGCTCCTCCAGCGGCAGCACCGCCAACATCGTCCCCTGCAGCGGCGGCAGCGACACCAGACGGCTGAGCACGCTCGGCACCTGCACCACCGCCAGCGATGTCTCCCGCACGTTGCGCTTGCGCTTGGGGCCCTCGCGCCGCAGCAGCACCGCCACGTTCAGCGACTTGTTCCGCAGGTGCGGGAACGGGTGCCCCGGATCCACCGCCAGCGGCGTCAGCGCCGGGAACACCGAAGAGGTGAAGTACGTTTTCGCCGCCGCCTTCTGCTCCGCCGTCAGCTTGTCCCGCGTCAGCACCGCCACCCCGTGCGAGGCCAGCTTCGGCAGCAGCTCCTCCCGCCACACCCGGTACACATCATCCACCATGGCGTGCACGCGATCGCTGATGGCCGCCAGCTGATCCGCCGGCAGCATGCCGTCCGCCGCCGTCTCCGCCACCCCGCTGGCCAGCTGCTGCTTCAGGCCCGCCACCCGAACCATGAAGAACTCGTCCAGGTTCGAGGTGGTGATGGCGAAGAACTTCAGCCGCTCGTAAATCGGCAGGCTCACGTCCTTCACGTCCGCGAGCACCCGCGCGTTGAAAGCGAGCCAGGACAGCTCGCGGTTGATGAAGAGCTGGGGGTCGTTGAGATCCACGGTGCCAGACTCTTGCATGGAACCCCCCACGTCACGTCACGGGGATGTCACGATAGAGCCTACTTTGACCTCCCCCCTGGCATGAATTCCGTACACCAGGGTTCGAAACGCTACACTGCTCCCCTCGGCCATGCCCTCCCCTGCCCTTCCGCCCGTCCTCGCCGCCATCGACGTGGGTACCAATGCCGTCCGGCTGGAGCTCGCCCGGCCCGACCCCGATGGAGCGCTCGAGACGCTCCACCAGGAGCGAGACCCCATCCGCCCCGGAGAGGGCGTCTTCGCCACCGGCTCCATGCCGCGCGAGACCGCGGACCGGCTGCTGTCCACCCTGCGCCGCTACGCCGCCTTGTGCCGCCGCCACAAGGCCCGCGTCCGCGCCGTGGCCACCAGCGCCCTCCGCGAAGCCCGCAACAGTGCCGAGATCGTCCGCCGCGTGCGCGAAGAGGCGGGATTGGATCTCGAAGTGGTGAGCGGCAAGGAGGAGGCGCGCCTCATCTGCCTGGGCGTGCTCCACCGCAAGCCGCCCAGCACCCGCTCCCTGCTCGTGGACATTGGCGGCGGCTCCACCGAGGTCGCCACCGCCACCGGCGAGAAGCCCGACAACCTCTGGAGCCTCGCGCTCGGTGCCGTGCGGCTCACCGAGGTGTTCAACGCCTCGCGCACCCTGACGCCCAAGCAGC
Source organism: Hyalangium minutum (assembly GCF_000737315.1). GTDB lineage: Bacteria > Myxococcota > Myxococcia > Myxococcales > Myxococcaceae > Hyalangium > Hyalangium minutum. The sequence continues at coordinate 187,323 of NZ_JMCB01000020.1, read as the reverse complement.
TGCGACTCATCCGCAGCTTCGTGGCCGAGGTGGTCCGCAAGACGCTCCCGGAGAAGCTCCCCCGGCTGCCCCGCGTGGCGCTCGGCTCCTCTGGCACCATCAACGCCGTGGTGTCCTTCGCCGCCAGCGACAACGCGGGCATCGCCTCCGCGCGGCAGCTCTCCCACGCCGTGGAGACCCTGGCGGAGATGCCTCCCGAGCGCCGCCGCAAGCGCTTTGATCCGCGCCGCGCGGACATCATCGTCTCCGGCGCCATCATCCTCGAGGGCGTGGTGAAGCACCTGGGCGTGGACGCGGTGGCCGCCGTCAACCGCGGCCTGCGCGATGGCCTGCTCGTGGACCTGCTCTACCGGCAGGACACCTCGAGGGATGACTCCAGCCTCACGGACGCGGTGCTCGCCATCGGCCAGCGCTTCTACTTCGACGAGAAGCACGCGCGTCAGGTGGCCCGGCTCGCGCTCACCCTCTTCGATCAGCTCGCGGCGCTGCACCAGCTGCCGCTGTCCACCCGGCCCTACCTCGAAGTAGCCGCGTTGCTGCACGACATCGGCCTCGCGGTGAACTACGAGCGCCACCACAAGCACACGTACTACCTCATCCACCACGCGGACCTCCCCGGCCTCTCCGAGCGCGAGCGCGAGCTGGTGGCCCGCGTGGCCCGCTACCACCGCCGCAGCGCGCCCGACTTGAGGCACTCCGGGATGGAGGGGCTGCTCCCCTCCGAGGCGCGCACGGTGCGCAAGCTCGCCACCCTGCTGCGCGTGGCCAACGCGCTGGACCACAGCCACCAGCAGGCCATCAAGGAGCTCAAGGCCTCCCAGGGCCGCGAGGGTGTCACGCTCCACCTGCGCACCAAGCAGCCGCTGGACCTGGAGCTGTGGAACGCGGAGCGGCAGACGAACAACTTCCGCAGCGTCTTCGGCAAGCGGCTCTTCTTCCACGTCAGCCGCTAGCGCCCGCTCCCCTCCCTGCCCTCCAGAGAGGGCGGCTCCGCGCTTTGCCCCTCCTTCCGTGGATGGCCACGCTCCAAGGCGCAGGGACTCGCCGTGTGGACGAGGCCCTTCGCACCACAGCGCCCTACTGGGGAAGGAGTCGCGCGCGATGAAAGCCGTCGTTTTCCATGGAATCGGGGACATCCGGCTCGATGACGTCGAGGAGCCCAGGATTGAGAAGCCCACGGACGCCATCGTGCGCCTGAGTGCCAGTGCCATCTGCGGCACGGACCTGCACATGATTCGCGGCACCCTGCCGGGCATGAAGCCGGGCACCATCCTCGGCCACGAGGGCGTCGGCTACATCGAGGAGCTGGGCGAGGACGTGCGCAACTTCTCCGTGGGAGATCGCGTCGTCATCCCCTCCACCATCGCGTGCGGAAGCTGCGTGTACTGCCGCTCCGGCTACTACGCACAGTGCAACGAGGCCAACCCCCAGGGCCCGCTGGCGGGCACCGCCTTCTTCGGCGGCCCGATGATGACCGGGCCCTTCCACGGCATGCAGGCGGAGAAGGTGCGCGTGCCGTTCGCCCACGTAGGCCTGGTGCGCATCCCCGAGGGCGTCACGGATGAGCAGGCCATCCTCGTGTCGGACATCTTCCCCACGGGCTACTTCGGCGCGGAGCTGGCGGAGATCAAACCCGGCGACACCGTGGCCGTGTTCGGCTGCGGGCCGGTGGGCCAGTTCGCCATCGTGAGCGCCAAGCTGCTGGGCGCCGGCCGCGTGTTCGCCATCGACTGCTTCGAGGACCGGCTGGAAATGGCCCGGACCCAGGGCGCCGAGATCATCCACTTCGAGCAGGAGGACCCCGTGGAGACGCTGCGCCGGCTCACTGGCGGCATCGGCGTGGACCGGGCCATTGATGCGGTGGGCGTGGACGCCATGCACCCGCACCATGGGCCCGCGGCCAAGGAGGCCAAGAAGGAGGCCGCCGAGTTCAAGCGCGAGGTGAAGGAGGTGGCGCCCAAGACGAACCCGGACGGCGGCAACTGGGTGCCCGGCGACGCGCCCGCGCAGGCGCTGCTGTGGGCCGTGCAGGCCCTGGCCAAGGCAGGCACGCTGTCCATCATCGGCGTCTACCCGCAGACGGCCCGCACGTTCCCCATCGGCGAGGCGATGAACAAGAACCTCACCCTGCGGATGGGCAACTGCAACCACCGCAAGTACATCCCCAAGCTGCTGGAGCTGGTGCGCACCGGAGAAGTGGACCCCACCGCCATCCTCTCGCGCGTGGAGTCCATCACGAGCGCCATCGACGCCTACCGCAACTTCGACCTGCGCAAGCCGGGCTGGCTCAAGGTGGAGCTCGAGCCGCCCATGCTCACCTGAGCCCCGCTCCCTGAAAATGAAGACGCCCGGCAACCCCGAGGGATTGCCGGGCGTCTGGCGCGAGAGACGCGCTCAGCGCTGACTGACTACCAGTTCGGGGCGTTCACCGTGTAGCCCGCGGCGGCGCCGTCATCGATGCCCTGGCGGTCCGACTGGTCGTGCGGCACCACGAACTTGCAGGTGGCCGTCTTGATGGTACCGGAGGTGTCCGTCACCTTGAAGCGCACGCCGTAGATGCGGCCGTTGCCCTTGCCCTGGCGCTCGGCGCGCAGCTTGAAGCTGCTCGGGCCGGTGATGACGATGTCGTCGTCCGTCTTGCCGTCGCCGTTGCCATTCGCATCCTCCACCTCGTCGCTGTAGATGGAGAGGATCTTGCCCATCTCATCGATGGCCGAGCCACCGTGGCCGCAGCCACCGTCATCATCGGGGCCGCAGTTGGTCGTCACGGCGGCGCAGTCAGACAGGGTGAACGTCTGGTAGTTGTGGTTCGGCGGCCAGATCTGCTGGGTCGGCTTCACCGTGATGGTGGTGTTGCAGGTGTTGCCCACCACCGTCACCGTGCGCGTCTTGGAGGCGCTCAGGCCCGCCGCATCGCGCGCCGTGTAGGTCAGCGTGTAGGTACCGGGCACTGCCGTGTTCACCGTGCCCGTCTTGGTGACGGTCAGGGTCCCGGAGCAGGAGTCCGTGGCCGAGGAGCCCGGCTCCACGTAGGCGCTGCCCACCTGGAGGGACATGGTGGCCGAGCCTGCCAGCGTCACCGTCGGGGCCAGCGTGTCGTTCACCGTCACCGTGCGCGTCGCCGTGGCCACGTTGCCGGACACATCCGTCACGCTGTAGTTCTTCGTGTACGTGCCGCGGACCGCCGTGTTCACCGTGCCGGTGATGTTCAGCCGGCTGGTCACGTTGCCCGTGCACGCGTCCGCCGCCGTGGCGCTCTGCTCCGTGTAGGTGCCCACGCCGCACTCCAGCGTCATCGCGCTGGCGCCGTTGAGCGTGATGACCGGGGCCTTCGTGTCCGCCACCTGCACCGAGCGCACCGCCGTGGCCGACAGGCCCACCGCGTCCGCCACGCTGGCGTTCACCGTGTAGTTGCCCACCACCGCCGTGTTCACCGCGCCGCTGTAGGCGATGGCGCCCGTCAGGTTGCCAGCGCACGCATCCACCGCCGTGGCGCCCGGGTTGGTGAAGCTGTCCACGCCGCACTCCAGCTTCAGGGACTGCGCACCCACCAGGGCGATGCTCGGGGCCAGCGTGTCGTTCACCTTCACCGTGCGGGTGGCCGAGGCCTGGTTGCCGGAGACGTCCGTCACGCTGTAGGTCTTCGTGTACGTGCCGCGGGCCGCCGTGTTTACCGTGCCGCTGATGCTCAGCCGGTTGCTCACGTCACCGGTGCACACGTCGGTGGCCGAGGCGCCCGCCTCCGTGTAGCTGCCCACGCCGCACTCCACGTTCACCAGGCTGGCGCCCGAGAGGGTGACGACCGGGGCCTTCGTGTCCGCCACCGCCACCGTGCGCACCGCCGTGGACTCCAGGCCGGCACCGTCCACCACGCGCGCCGTCACGTTGTAGCTCCCCACCGCCGCCGTGTTCACCGTGCTGCTGTAGGTGATGGCGCCCGTCAGGGGGCCGGAGCACGCGTCCGTCGCCGTGGCGCCCGGGTTGGTGAAGCTGCCACCGCACTCCACCTGCATGGACTGCGCACCCACCAGCGAGAGGACCGGAGCCTTCGTGTCCGCCACCTCGACCGAGCGCACCGCCGTGGCCGCCAGGCCCGCGCCGTCCACCACGCGCGCCGTCACGCTGTAGTTGCCCACCGCCTTCGTGTCCACCGTGCCGCTGTAGGTGATGGCGTCCGTCAGGGTGCCGGAGCACGCATCCACCGCCGTGGCGCCCGCGTGGGTGAAGCCGTCCACGCCGCACTCCAGCTTCAGGGACTGCGCACCCACCAGCGAGAGGACCGGGGCCAGCGTGTCCACCACCTTCACCGAGCGGGACGCCGTGGCCTCCTGGCCCGCGCCATCCACCACCCGGTAGCTCACCCCGTAGGTGCCCACCGCCTTGGCGTTCACCGTGCTGGACACCGAGACGCTGTCCACCAGGTTCCCGGCGCACAGGTCGCTCGCCGTGTAGCCCGCCTCGCTGTAGCTGCCCACGCCGCACTCCAGCTGCTGCTGCGCCGCACCGCGCAGCGTGAGGCTCGGGGCCAGCGTGTCCACCATGGTGATGGAGGTGGAGCACGTCGCCTCGTTGGTACCGTCGCTCGCCAGCCAGCGCACCGTGCGCGGCGTGCCCAGCGTGTAGCCCTCGCCCTGCAGGGTGTGCGTCACGAAGGGAGCCACGCAGTTGTCGTTCGCGTGGGCGGGGAGCACCGCCGCCTGGGCCGTGCCGCACTCGAAGGAGCTCGCTGCCGGGCAGGAGATGCTCGGGGCGCTGTCATCCACCACGTTCACCAGAGCCGTGCAGGAGGACACCTGCCCGCCCGCGTCCGTGCACGTCAGCGTGGCCTGGGTGGAGCCCACCTCGAACGCCGTCGCGCTCTGCACGCAGCCCACCAGGTTGTCATCCGGGTCGAAGGAGCCGTCGTTGATGGAGGCACCCACGCCACCGCAGGACGGGCCGGCGCTCAGGTGCACCGGGCGGCAGCGGGCCACCGGGGGACGGTTCGTGGGCGGAGGCGGCGGGGGCGGCGCGGGAATGGTCCGGCAGGAGCGCGGGCAGACGCCCTGGCCGTTCTCCGAGCCCAGGTCGCAGTCCTCGCCCGGATTCACGATGCCGTCACCGCACCAGTTCAGCTGGCACGTCGCGGAGCACTCCGAACCAGCCAGGCCGTTGGACTCGTAGCCGTAGTCGCACTCCTCACCCACCTCCTGCTCGTAGTTGCCACAGCCCAGCAGGTTCACGCCGCGCGCCAGAATGTAGGGAGCGCCCATCCGGCCATCCGTGAACTCGTGCACCGGAGCGGAGCCACGCGAGCTCTCCGAGTACTCGGCCACGGACAGGGGCGCGAAGTTGGCCTTCGGGAAGCGGTCGAACTGCGCGTTCACCGAGCAGGGCCAGTTGGACATGGCAGCGTCCGTCACATTCGCAAGCGCCGGGTGCTCGCCGACGACATGCGCGCTGGCGTGGCAGCCACCGCCCTGCACCGAGAACTCGCCGAACGACTCCAGCAACTCCACGTGCGTCTCGGGAGCCGCGTTCTGGTAGTAGCAGCTCAGGGACAGGTACAGGCCCGTCTGGCCGGGCGAGTACGCGGCGAACTGGATGGCCTGCTCCGTCACCGACGTCGCCCCGTTGGCCACCGGCGCCGTGCCGGCGATCAGCACGTTGCCGTTGATGACCGGGCCCCACACGTGGCGGTTGGCCAGCGCCGCGGACGCCACGTTCAGGCTGGCGCAGTTGGCATCGCCCAGGATGATGACGCGGTACTCGGCGAACTGCTCCGCCGTCATTCCCGCCCACTGCTCGTCCGAGGCCAGCGTCACCGGAAAGCCCATGTTCTTCGCGGCCTGGTACTCCACGCTCTCCGTGCCACCCGCCACGGTGCGCGCCAGGATCAGCGCCTTGAACTGGGCGAGTTCATCCTGACGAGTCGTCGGGGCGGCCGCCTCCGAGGCCGCTTGCTGCGACTCCTGACCGCACGCCATCACTGCCAGCGTGACCACCAACATCGCCGCTCTGCTCAGGGGGTTCCGGCTCATGGGGTGACTCCGGGGCGAAAGCGAGAGGCTCGAAGGGGAATTCCAGCCACCCGCTAAAGTTACGTTATTTATGCATCAAACCCGAAATCCCGTCAAGCCTGGCTAAACCTTTACAACACCACGGTCCGACAAAAATCGGATTTCAGGCCCCTCGCCTGCCTCCTTCCGATTGATTCCGAGTGATTTTAAGGGTTTGTGCGCCACACGGAGGGCGCGAAGCGTGACTCCAGCCGCCTGGCATCCCGCCTCAGGCGTCCAGGATCAGGCACGAATCGCCGAACTCGTGGCCCAGGTAACCGCGTTTTTCCGCGATTTGGGCGGCCTCGCGGAGCAATGCGAGCGGCGCAAAGGCCTGGAGGAGCATGTAGTGACTTGTCGCAGGCTCGTGCACACCCGTCAGGAGTCCACTCACGACCTTGGGGATGAAGCCTGGCCCCATGAGCAGATCCGTCACGCCCTCGCCAGCCGTGAGCCTTCCACCGGCCTGAGCGGCACGTCCCTCGAGCGCTCGCACCACGGTGGTGCCCACGGCGACCACGCGGCCTCCCGAGGCGCGCGTGGCGTGGATGGCTTCCACGGTGGAGGCGGGAAGCTCGAAGCGCTCTGGACGAGGCAGCGCGGCGTCGAGCGCGGCGTCTCCGGTGGAGGACAGCCCAGCGGCGTGGGTGAGCGAGGCGAAGCGCACGCCCCGGCGCCGGAGCTCGAGCAGCAGCGCCCAGGTGAGGGGCAGTCCGGCGGAGGGGGCTTCGGCGGCCCAGGGCCGGGCGGCGTAGGCGGTCTGGATGTGCCAGAGCGCGAGCGGTCCCGAGAGATAGGAGTACTGGACGGGCTTGCCCGAGCGGTAGAGGCCGGCCCACAGCTCGGCGCCCTGGGCCTCGAAGGCCACGCGGAGCAGGCGAGGCGAAGGCGGGAGCACCTCCACTACGCACGCCTTCAACGTGCCCAGCACGAGCTGCGTTCCCACGGTGAGCAAGGGAGGCGCAGGCCGATCCTCGGTGCGCATCCGCCAGTCGCCCGCGCCGAAGAGCACCGCCGTCCAGGTGCCCTCCTCTTCCCTCGCGAGCAGCCGCAGCTCAATGGGGCCCCCCGCCACGGTGAGGCCGTGCAGGGAGCTTGGGAGGGTGGCGGCGTCGTTCACCACCAGGAGGTCTCCGGAGCGCAGCAACTCCGGGAGGTGCTCCACGCGCCGGTCCGAGATGCGTCCAGAGGACGGGGAGACGTGCAGCAGGCGGTTTGCCTCGGGGTGCTCACGAGGCCAGTGTGCGGGGTTCATGCCGCCTCCAGCCGGGCTGCCTCGAGGCGGCTGCCTGAGGGAACGTTCTCGGCGCGCTCCAGCAGCCCGAGGAGCCGGGCAGCCACATCGTCCGGGCGCGAGAGCGTGGCGCGGTCCGCATCCGGAATGGCGTCGGCGTGCATCTTCGTGTCCATCTCACCCGGGTCCACGTTGAAGAAGCGGACACCGGTGCCCTCCAGCTCGGCGGCCCAGATGCGGCCCAGGTGCTCCAAGGCCAGCTTCGAGACGGAGTACGCGCCCCAGCGCGGGTAAGCGGACACAGCCGCGTCCGAGCTGAGGTGCACCACCACCCCGCTGCCGCGCATGGCCATGGCGCCGGCCACCGCCTTGGTGAGCCGGAAGGGCCCCACGAGGTTCACCTCGAGCACCTTCGAGAGGTCCTCGCAGGCGGTGTCGAGCAGCAGCGGCAGGGGCGTGGGCCCGAGCGTGCTGGCATTGTGCACCAGCACGTCGAGGGGCCCCACCAGCGCCGAGGCCGCGCCCACCAGCGGGTAGATGGCCTCCTTGTCCCCCACGTCGTATGCGAGCGCATGAGCCACATGGCCCTCCGCGCGGAGGGCCGCCGCCACGGCCTCCATCTCCTGGGCGTTGCGAGAGACGCCCACCACGCGGGCGCCCTTGCGCGCCAGGCGCTTCATGAGGGCCTCGCCCAGTCCCCGGCTTGCCCCCGTCACCAGCACTGCCTTGCCTTCGAGCTTCATCGTGTCTCCTCCTGTGCCATGAGAGGTACACGGGGCTGGCCGATTCTTCGTCCGGTTTGCCAATGGATTGGCAGAATGCTGCTTCATGAACGACGAGGAGCTGGCGGGATGGCTGGCGCGCAACATCAAGGCGCTCCGGGAAGCGCGCGGGGCGACGCAGGCCCAGCTGTCGAAGCTTGCGGGCATCCCCCGGGCGACGTGGGCCCACCTGGAGTCCGGGGCGAGCAACCCGACCCTCGCCGTGCTGCACCGCGTGGCGAGCGCCCTCCAGGTGACACTGGAGGAGCTGGTGGCCCGGCCCCGAGCCAATGCCCGGCACTACCCGCGCGAGAGCTTGCCGGTGCGGCAGCGGGGAGCGGGCTTCCTGCGCAAGCTGTTGCCGGATCCGCTGCCGGGGATGGAGTTCGACCGGCTGGAGTTACCGCCGCGGGCGCGCATCTCCGGAGTGCCGCATACGCCGGGCACGCGCGAATACCTGGCCTGCGAGTCCGGGCAGCTGGCGCTGGTGGCCAGCGGGGAGCGCTTCGTGCTGCAGACGGGGGACGTGGTGGTGTTCCGGGGGGACCAGAAGCACTCGTACGAGAACCCGGGGGACCGGACCGCGGTGGGCTACTCGGTGGTGCTGCTGGCGCCCCCGCTGACCTGAGCCGGGCTCACGCCTGGGAGGAGCCCGTCACGGCGCGGAGCACGGACATGGGGCCCACGGCGCGCACGTGCTCGAGCTGCTCTCGGTTCTTCACCAGCAAGGAGCCAGCGAAGGCGAGCGCGTTGAGCGAGATGGGGCCGAAGCACTCATGGGTGCGGGGCACCACCATCGTCCAGTCGCGCGTGGCCAGGAGGTTGTAGGGCGTCCCCGGCTGCTCGCAGCCCACCTCGCGCAGCAGGTCCATATAAGTGGAGTGCGCCTGCTCGGGCGTTTGGAGCGGCGGGCCCAGCGCGTGGCGGAACGGCAGCGGGCGTCGGCCGATGACTTCATCCATGGGCGTGCGGCGTCCGTCCGCGGCCAGCGGCACCTGAACGAACTGAAGGTGCTTGTGGGGCTGGCTCGCGCCCGCAACGCGGCCACCGTTATAGAAGGAGAGTGCGTCGACCTCGGCGGTGCAGTGGAGGAGCGCCTCGAAGTCGGCGGCGGTGAGGAGGGAGTCCTGCTCCTCGTAGGCGCGGGTGACGAGCAGCGCGTGGTGGTCGAAGACGTTGAACTTGTTGAGCAGGCACGCGTGGGCGGGCGGCACGAGCGTGACGAAGAGCTCCTCCTCATAAGGAGGGATGAAGGGGTTCTTCGGGGGCTTGCCGTCCGACGGAGGCGGTGCGGCCTTCGCCTTGCGCTCCAGATTGGAGACGACCCGGACGAGGAAGGGGACGCCCTCGTCCTCGATGACCTCCACTTCGGTGCGGATGGGAACAAGGGCACCGCTGGCGAGCGCCCGGGCGGTGCGCTCGACGATGGTGCTCCAGAGGGTTCCCTTCTCGAAGCTGGGAGGACGCTCGGCCATGAGAGTCGTCATCGTGCCACGTCTCTCCCGTAGAACCATGCTGTCAGTGCGAGCCTGGGCGCGTGTGCGGGCAGCACCTCATGGTCCAGCTGCTCGCTGAGGAAGACCACCAGCCGGTCCAGGGTGGGCTCTACGTCCCGCGTCCCGGAGTCCAGGTACAGCCGAAGCTTACCGCCGTGCTCTGGCCGCCAGTCCGGGTTGACGTAGTAAATGGCCGTCACGCGGCGGTTCGACTGGCCGGGGAAGGCGTCCCGGTGGCGCTGGTAGTGCGCTCCGCCGCCTGGGTAGTGAGCGAGCTGCAGATCGAACCGGCCCAGTCCCAGGTACGCCCCCGCGGAGAGCGCCTCTCCCAGCTGCACGAAGGCGTCCCATAGCTCCCCAAGTGCCGTCCCCGGCTGGGGCTGGACCCAGGTGATGAAGTCGCTGCGGACGGAGGTGTCCTCGGTCCGGTCCGCGCCGCGCCGGATGCTGGCGGGCCTCAGGCCACCCGCCCCCACGAGAGCCTGGGCCTCCGCGTGGACCGTGCTCGCCCGCTCCGGCCCCAAGAAGCCATCCCGCATGAAGAAGCCGTGGGTGCCCAGCGCTTCGATTTCGTCGTCCTTGAGCTCCATCTGTTCACCCCGCACCGTGCCTCAGAGGCCACGCGCTGTCAGCCAGGGTAGACTTCCGGACATGAAGCTCGTCCTGCGCATCCTCCTCGTGGCTGGCGCCGTGGCACTCGGGGCGCTGGGGACCTTCTTCTTCCTGCGAGAGCAGGCGCGGACCCTGCCTGACCCACCGGCGCTGGTGCTCCAGATGCGCGAGGTGGCGCGGCTGGAGACGCTGGATGTGGCGCTCTACAAGAAGGTGACCTTCAGCCCGGAGCCCAGGGCGGAGGACGCGCTGTGGAAGGACGTCATCAACTGGGCGTCCTACAAGCTGAACACGCCGCGGGGCCGGGCCATCGTCTTCGCGGATGTGCACCTGGGCTACGACTTCCAGCGCATCGACACCTCGTCGCTGCGGGTGACGGGGACGAAGGTGGACGTGGTGCTGCCTCCGCTGGAGGTGAAGGTGGAGCTGAAGCCTGGGGAGACCGAGGTGATCGACTCCAACCTGGACAGCCAGCAAACGGCGCACCTGCTGGAGCGGGCCCGGTCCGCCTTCGAGTACGAGGTGCGGAATGATCAACGGCTGAGGGACCGCGCGCGCCAGTCCGCGGAGCGCTCCCTGCGCGCCCTCTTCCTCTCGCTGGGCTTCACCGAGGTGCGGATCGTGGACCGGCTAGCGCCCGTCACTCCGGGGTGAGGAACAAGCGCACTGAGACATGTATCACTCTGAGAGGACTGCTTGCCTGCTCTCGCAGTAACTTCTCATCGCGAGAAATGTTGAGTACAAAACAGACATCTCGCTTGGCTTTGCTTGGCCACAGCGAGACCGCATTCCGCAGCCGGCTCAAACGGGAGAAGGGCTCCTCCAAACACATACATCCTCCTCTGATGTGATGCTTTGGCCTTTGGCCTCGAGCACGTAGGAAAGCTGAACCCTGACACACCTGAGACCCGTCTCCGCCGACCGCTCCGCGGCCCGGCATACCCCCGTCTGTCTTTTTTACAGAGCGAAAATGACGAAAGTTTTTATTGGGATTGGACTCCTTCTCATTCTCGGCTTCGTGGCCTGCAGTCCGCAGGACACCCTCTCCGACGAGCTCCCAGGCCTGGGCACAGCCTCCGAGGGGGAGGAACTCACCGTGCAGAACTGCACGCCCCTCACCGCGACCTCGGTGCTCGTCTCTGGCAGTGAAACTGGAAACCCTGCCACCAACACCCTGGATGACCGGCTGGAGACGCGCTGGAGCAATCTCGGCAAGGGTTCCTGGATCGACTACGACCTGGGCTCGGAGAAGACAGTGGCGGGTGCCGCCATCGCGTGGCACCTGGGAACCACGCAGACCAACAAATTCATCCTCCAGACCACGCTCGACGGCATCAACTACACCCAGGTCTACAGCGGGCAGAACAGCGCGACCCTGGCGGCGGAGACCTATACGTTCCCCGCTCGCACCGCGCGTCGGCTGCGCATCACCGTGCTGGGCAACAACCTGAACGAATGGGCCAGCATCGCCGAGGCGCGTCCGTGCGCGGCGCCCCCCTCCACGGAGGTGTGGCGCGGCGACTTCGAGACGGGCAACCTCTCGCAGTGGAGCTCGACGCAGATGGTGAGCGCGGATCGGCTGCAGCTCGTCACGTCGCCGTTGCGGCAAGGCAGCTATGCGCTCAAGGCCACCGTGAAGCAGGGCGACAACCCCATTGGCGCCAGCGGCAACCGCAACGAGATGGTGCGCCTGACGTACGAACCTGAGAACTCCGAGTACTACTACCGCTGGAGCACGATGTTCGCGGCGGACTTCCCCTCCCCGGCCACCTGGCAGCTCTTCACCCAGTGGCACCACACGGGCAGCAGCGGCTCGCCTCCGGTGGAGTTCGCCGTCAACAACGGCAACATCATCCTCTACTGCAGCAGCACCGAGGTGTGGCGCACCCCCTTGGTGCGCAGCACCTGGAATGACTTCGTCTTCCACGTGAAGTGGTCGCCCAACGCGAGCGCCGGCTTCGTGGAGCTCTACCACCAGGGCCAGCTCGTGCTTCCCAAGCGCTCCTGCGCCACCCAGTTCTCCGGACAGGTGAACTACCTGAAGATGGGCCTGTACCGGAACTCGACCATCACTCAGACGGGCGTGGTGTACCACGACAACTTCGTCATGGGCCGGTCACTCTCGGACGTGATGCCGTAGTCCCTCCGCTCACGAAGCCTCGTCGCTCCCGGCCTTGCTCAGCGAGGCCGGGACCGGCTGCTTCACCTCGGCGCACAGCGCCTCCGCCTTCTTCAGCTCCTGCCGCAGCGCCTTGAGGTGGTTGCGGCTCCGCACCAAGGATTCGCGCCCCACCAGCTTGAAGGCCTCCTCGCGCCCCACCTGCTGCACGGCCTCGGCCAGCACGAAACCTCGGAAGCTCTCCGCCAAGTCGATGTCGAGCGGAGCCTGGCGGCGCTGCGCCTCGAGCACGAAGGCTCGCGCGGCCAGGGACAGCGCATCCACCAGCGCGGAGCTCTGCGCCCCGCCCTCGTACGCCAGCGCCTGCCGGATGTGGGCCTCTCGCAGCTCCAGCTCCTGGCTGGCGCCACCCAGCTCCACCATGGCGAGCGTGTAGGCGCGGCGGATGATGTTGTCGAGCTGCCGCAAGTTACCGGGCCAGGGGCTCTGCTCCAGCCGCTGCTCGGCTTCCGAGGCCAGCCGCGCCACCCCCGCAGGGTTCTTCTCCCGGTGGTGCCGCGCCAGCATGTAGCGCGCCCACGGGCCCACCTCGTCCCGGCGCTCGTCCAGCGGAGGCACCCGCACGGGCAGCACGTTGATGCGGTAGTAGAGGTCCTCCCGGAAGGTGCCTCTGCGAACCGCGTCGAGCAGATCCGCGTTGGTGCCCACGATGAAGCGCACGTTGGCCCGCTGCTCGCTCCCCGCATCGCCCAGCGCGCGGTAGGTGCGGTCCTCCAGCACATGCAGCAGCCCCGCCTGCGCCTTGAGCGACAGCTTGTCGATCTCGTCGATGAACAGCGTGCCGCCCTCGGCCCGCGCCAGACAGCCGGGGTTGTCCTTCACCGCGCCCGAGAACGCTCCCTTGCGCCAGCCGAAGAGCTCGGACATCTGAAGCTCCTCGGGGACCGTCATCAAATCAAGGCTCTCGAAGCGGCGCTGCCTGCGGGCGGAGCGCTCGTGGCACCAACGGGCCAGCCGGGACTTGCCAGCGCCCGTGGGACCGCTGACCAGGATCGTCTCATCCTGCTGCGCGAAGATGCGGAGCACCCCGACGAGGTTGGCCATGGACGAGCCCACCACGGGAAGGAACTCGTCCGTCTCCGGGAGCTTCACGGGGCGAGGGGGCAGGGCCGACAGGTAGGGGGCGGCCATGTCCACGATGAGCTGCAGCCGGGGACTCGCCTCTCTCCAGATGAACTCCTGGCCGAGCGCGGCCATGCAGCTGGCCTCCAGCGCGATCATCCCGTCGATGCGCTCGCCCGGCACGCGCAGCGGGAAGACGCAGACGTGGGTGGCCTCACGGCTCAACAGCCGCTGCTGGCTCTCCTGAGTGAAGGCCGTCACCAGGCTGGGCGCGGAGAGGCTCCGTGCGGGCCCCTCGTGGGGCTGCAGCGTCCCCTGGCCCACGTCGATGGAGACCGCGCAGCCGTGCTCCACCACCGCACGCCACGCGGAGGCCGAGGCCAGCAACGACACCCGAGGGCCATCGGCCAGCAGCAGCGAATCCTCGCTCGGAGCGGGGGTGTCCAGCGCCTCGCGCTCCAGCGCCACCAACCGCCGGTAGGACTCCGCGGGCCGCAGGTGCACCATGCCTCGCAGCAGGCGGCCCTTGCCAGCGAAGCGGCTGGCTTGCAGCGCCTGCTCGGCCATCCGCAGCAAGGGATGGAGCGTGGCGAGCGCAGCCTGCTCGAAGTGCCTGGCCGCATGCAGCGCGGACGCCAGGGCCTGGAGTTCCTCGGACATCTCCCCTCCTCAAGGGGTACGGGTTCCTCGAAAACGAATCCCCAGGATGTCACTCCCAGTCCCTCAAGTGTGCGGCAACCTGCTGCGGGGCCCCGCCTGCTGTGGGGCGTCACTCTGGACTCCGCTCCATGCGTTGTCCTGCGTGCGCGAGCGCGCGCAGGACACCCCGGACAAGGTGGCCCGTCAGCGCTTCCTGCGGCAGGTGCCCGAGAACGCCCCCTGGACTTATTTTTCTTGTTTTTATTGATTAACATGGATTTCCATTCTCATTGCAGACCGTTCGCAGCAGAGGAGAGCTCGCCATGAAGAACGCTTTTCAGAGGATGACGCGGGGTGCGCTGGTAGGAGGGCTGTTGCTGATGACGGCCTGCGGCGGAGTCGAGGAGGCGCAGGGAACGGAGGCGCTGGCGCAGGAGAAGAGCGCGCTGGAGACCTGCCGGAGTGACGCGCGCCAGTTCGCGTCCTGTGTCCACGAAATGAACCTGCTGGGGCTGGCCACGTGTCAGGCCAACGAGTACCGCCAGAGCTACAACCTGTTGGGGCAGTGTTCCGCGAGCACCTACCACACCATCACCTGGACCTGCTGCACGCAGCAGTAGGCTCCGAGCAGGAGCCCCCCGGTGAGCGAGCAAGGCTTCCCTCACCCCAGGAAGCGCTGGAGCTGGTAGCCGCCGTCCACATCCCAGACGGCGCCCGTGACGAACCCGCCCTCCTTCTCGTCCAGCAGCGTCAAGGCATGCCGCGCCAGCTCCTCGGCGGGCGCCATGCGCTTGATCAGGCTGTTGGCGAGCGTCCACTGCTCCAGGTGTGGAATCTGCTGAGCCGCCGCACGGAAGGCGGGAGTCTCGATGGCCCCCGGGCACAAGCAGTTCACACGAATCCCCTTCTCCGCGAGCTCGATGGCCCAGGTCAGGGTCAGGTGCTGCATCGCCGCCTTCGTGGCGCCGTAGACGGACATGCCCGGCAGGGGGATGCGCCCCACGGCGGATGAGATCATCAGGATGGCCGCGCCCTTCCGCTGGCTCAGGGGCTTCACGGCCGAGTGGGTGAACGCCACCGCCGAGCGCAGGTTCACGGCGAGCATCGCGTCCACGTCTTCCATGGACAGCTCCGCCACCGTCCCGGGGCGCAGGATGCCCGCGTTGTTCACGAGCAGGTCCAACCCTCCGTGGCGGCTCACGGCAGCCTCGACCGCGCGCTCGGCCGTCTCCGTGCTCGCCACATCTCCCACGAGATACGACGCGTTGGGCCCCAGCTTGCGCGCGGCCTCCGCGAGCACCTCCTCGCGCCGGGCGACCATCACCACCCGCGCGCCCTCCTTGACCAGGCCCGCCGCGATCGCGAACCCAATTCCCTCGCTGGCCCCGGTGATCAAGGCCGACTTTCCTTCGAAGCGCATCCACTCCTCCAGACTTTCAACGCTAGCACGCGGAGCGCCTGGGACCTGTCCGGTCACGCAGCGAGGAGAAAGGGCGGGCTACACCTTGATCTTCACCTCTTCGTAGTCGTCGGGATTCACCCCGGGGATGTCGCGCAGGTCGCGGTGAGCGGGGGTGCCAATCCACGCGCCGTCCGAGCGGCGGCGGAAGTAACGGTCGTAGCCGTCGGCCACCTGATAGGTGTTGCCCTCTCTGTCCATCACGGTGCGCTCCTCGGTGATGGCGTTGATGGAGCGGCGGTGCGAGTCATCGGAGCTGTGGCTGTGCATGTAGGCGGAGTGGGCCGCGGACTGTGCCGCCTGCTGGCTCTGCCAGGCGGCGTTGTGCGCATCGTGGCTCGCGTGGAGCGAGTCCATATGGGCCTGGTGGCTCGCCGCCATGCCCCGCAGGGCCGACATGTTCTGCTGGTGTTGGGACTGAAGGAAGGCGGTGTTCTGGTTGATCATCGCCATGGTGGCCTGGTGCTGCGCCGCTGACCGCGCGCGCTCCTCCTGCAGGCGCCGGATGACGGCCGGGTTCGTCCGCCGCGAGGCCAGCATCTCCAGCAGCGCCGGGGCAAAGGCCTCGGCCTGTCCCACCGTGGAGACGCCGTACACTTCGGCGAACCAGATTGGCCCAAAGTTCGTACAGGCGCCAAAGAGGAGTGCCTGCACCCGGCGAGGACCCTCATCGAACGAGAAGGTGAACCGGCCCGCTGTGATTCCCACCTGCGCGCCCGTGCGCTGGGCCGACTGCAGCAGCAGCTGGAACAGCTCCGGCGACGGCGCCATCGAGCCCATCTTGAAGCCGGGCAGTCCGCCAAAGCGCTGCTGCGCATAGAAGGGCAGGAAGTGCTCGATGGAGATGTACGGCCGGACCACCACTCCCGGAGGTGGGCTGAACACCACCGCGGCGGGATCCATGAACTGGGGAATCGTCGGATCGCCCAAGAACAGCGACGTCTCTCCGTCCGGACTCTCGGTCTTCACGAGCTGCACGGGGATGGTCCCGTTGCTCTGAACCCAGGCCCGGCTCCGCCAGCCTCGCGGCACGGAGACGGTGAAGTTCTGCTCGGCGTCAGGGACGGTCTCCCACGCGTTGGGAGCGGCGGAGGGCGGTAACAGACGCTCATGCATGGGGCGGCTCCTTTGTCTTTCCCGAGTGTAACCCACCGCCGCGGCCTCTGAGCCCCGCTCAGAGCTTGGTCAGTCCCTCAGCAGAGAGGCGAAACACGCCGGGGATGCCGTCCGGGGCGTGTCCCAGCTTCGAGAGCGCCTCACACTCGGCTGCGTCCGACTCGCGGCAGAGGAGCGCGAATTCCCGCCAGCCGAGATTCACACGAAGAGCCCCCTCCCCTGCTTGGAGCGCCAGACGCCGCCGCTGCTCCGAGGTGAGCAGTCGCGCCGCGTCATGCCCGTCTCCCTCCGCCACGGCCCAGAGTCCGCTGAACGTCTCCGCCAGCCGCACCACGCCCCGGTCCACCACCACCGGACGCACGGGGGCAGGGCTCGCCTCCAGGTGGCTCCACGCGGCGCTGTCCGCCGCCTCCACCGTCAGCCCCATGGCCTTCAAGGCCGACTCGGGCAGGTAGCGCACGTACTCCGGATCCTCCAGCACGTAGAACACCTCGAGCCCCGCGGGCCCCGCGCGGTGCAGCGAGCCCACCGCCTGGGCCTCGAAGCCGCTGGGCCGGAGCACGGGGCGCAGCCGGCGCAACAGGGGCGTGGCGTCCTCTCCCAGCTCCGTGCGCATGCCGCCGATCTGCGCGGCCAGCTTCTCCACGTACTCCGTCAGCCCGCGCTTCCCCCCCTGATAGGCCGAGTAGAGCGAGGCCACATTCACCCGCGCCACCTCGCCCGAGGACAGCTTCACCAGCACATCCCGTCCCTGCAGGCGGAACTGGAGGCCCGCCCTGCGCAGGGCCGCGGCCAGCGCCGCGTTGAACTCCGGGCGCAGCACCTGCTCCTCGACGGGCGCGTGCGAGGGCAGCTCCACCGCCTCCAGCTCTTCCTTCAGGAGCCGCGCCTCCGGATCAAACGGATCCCGCTCCAGCACGTCCGTCACGTACTGCTGTGCGCGGCCCTTCTCGCCCCGGCGCAGTGCGAGCACCGCCAGCACTTTCACTGCCTCGGGGTCTCCCGGGCTGAGAACCAGCGCCTCGCGCAGCACCTCCTCTGCGTCTCCGTGCCGCTCCAGCCCAAGCAGCGCCCGCGCCAGCCCCAGCCGCACCTGCAAGTCTTGAGGGAAGTCCCGCCGCAGCCGCTCCATCAGGGGCAGCGCCTCGCGCTCGGCCCCTGCGTTGACGAGCGCGTGCGCCACCGCCAGCCACAGCGTGGGGCCCTCACTGCCCGCGGCTACGTCGCGCAGCGCGGTCAGCTCCGCGTCACTCAAGACCTCGCCCGCCTCCACCTTGCGGCGAATGCTCTCCAGGTTGGCGCTCACGGCACGACTCTAATGGGTCAACGGGCCCTCCCCAACCTTCTCCCCACCGGACGCCGGAGCAGACGGCTCGGAGGGGGTGGCGGGCGTCTCCGACTGAGAGAGGAACTCGTCCAGCGCGCCCACGTCGATCGGCTTCCGGAACACCGCGTCCACGAGCGCCAGCGTGGCGCGGCTCTGCCCCCGGACGTCCATGCCGGTGACGATGGCCAGCAGGGCCTGCGGCGTCCGCTGGCGCAGCTCCTTCGCGAGCTCCCAGCCGGTCTTGTCTGGCATCAGCGCGTCCAGCAGGGCCGCGTCGTAGCGGCGGCGCTCCCACAGCTGCAGCGCCACCTCCGCGCTCTGGGCCACCTGCACGTCATAGCCCTCGTCCCCGAGCACCTCCGCCAGCATCCGCGCGTTGTCCATGTCGTCGTCCACCACCAGCACGCGGCGCGTCTGCTGGAAGCGGCGTGGCCCCGTCGTCACCGCCTCGGGACGGGGCTCCTGCTCATGCGCGGCCTTCGCGCGAGGCAGCCGCACCACGAAGGCGCCGCCCGTCCCGCTCTGCGAATTCTCCACCGTCAGTTCACCGCCCCAGCGCTGCACCTGGGCCCGCACCACCGCCAGCTGCAAGGCCACCTGAGGCGCCCCCGCCTCCCGGTTGAGCGGATCGAACAACCTCGACAGCTCCTCCACCGCATAGGGCGGGCCCTCGTCCTGGATGCGCAAGGTGACGCGATCCGTGCCCTCCGCCTGCGTGGTGAGATCCAACCGGCCACCCTGCTGCATCCGGTCCCGGGCCGCCAGCAGCAGGCTCACCACCAGCTCGCGCAGGAAGCCGGTATCGGCATGCACCATGCCCGGATCTCCCAGGTGCAGATCCACCGCCACCGGATGCCCTCCCCGCTCCAGTTCGCCGCGCACCAACTCCAGCGCCTCGCGCACCACCGCATCGAGGGGCACGTCCTTCAGCACCTCCTCGGTGCGCTGCACGTTGAACTCCTGCAGCCGCCCCACCAGCTCGCCAATCTGCCCCACCGTCCGGTCCAGCGCGTCCAGGTGCTCGGGCTTGAACTCGCGCCGCAGCAGGGTGATGCGCAGGCGCAGCACGTTGAGGAAGTTGTTGAGCGCGTGCGCCGCCCCGCTGGCCAGCTGCCCCAGCGCCTGCGCCCGGGTGCGCTGCAGCAGCCGCCCCTGCAGCCGCCGCAGCTCGTCTTGCGCGTTCGTCAGCTCCCGCGTCTTCGTGGCCGCCTCGGTGCGATCCGTGAGCGTCTGGATGACGCCGGCCAGCTCGCCGCCCTCCTCCCAGATGGGCGTGGCGCTCATCTCCAGCCAGGCCTCTCCGCCTCCGGGCCGCTCCACCACCATCATCACTCCACGCACCGGCCCGCGCTCCTGGAGCGCCCGCATGAAGGGCAGGTCCGTCACCTTGAACGGTTCCCCCGAGGGGTGGTGCGCGCGCACCTGCGCCAGCACCGGCGCCAGCGAGTTCGCCGTGCGCGCCCCCACCACCGAGCGCATGGGCACCCCCATCAGCCTGCTCACCGGCTGAGTGGCGAAGGACACGCTCCCATCCACCTCCGCCAGCAGGATGCCCACATCCATGTGGTAGAGGATGGACTCCATCACCGCCGCCTCGCGGAAACGCACCTCCTCCGTCCTCAGCACGCGCGCATACGAGGCCTGCGCCGAGGCGTTGGCCTCGCCCACCAGCTCGGTGATGAACTCGGCCACCTCCGGCTCCAGCCGGCCCTCGTGGCGGCGGGAGTAGACGCGCAGCAGCACCTCCTCCAGCGCCTTGAACTCGCGCACCAGGTCCTCGGGCTCGAAGCGCTGGTCGTACCGGAAGGCCCCGTGGGCCCGCACCACCTCGGGCCACAGCCGCAGCACCTCATCCGGCCGATCGCTCAGCAGGCGGGCAAGCTCATCGATCAGCCGCCGCAGCGGTGCGCGCAGATCCCGGCCCGGGAGGTCTATCTCGTACAGCTCTTCGCGGAGGCGCTTGGCCCACAGGCGCGTCAAACGCTCGCGCTCCTCCTGGACCAGCTCCGCCAGCGTGTCGATGGTCTCGTTCGGTGTCACGTCAGGACAGCAAGGTGGCCACGGCAGGCGGGCGAGGCCACCCCCGAGCAGGCAGGCAGCCAAGCTACTCCCGGCTGGCGGCACGTTCTCGGCTGGCACCCTTACCTTTCCGGTTAGGAATGCGAGTCAATGGACGGGACAAGAACGGGCTCGAGTCGCTCAACCTCTCGGACGCGGCCATGGCCCAGCTTTACCGGGGGGAGCTCAGCCGCTCGGACAAGTGGCGCACGCGCCTCGACACCACGACGAACTGGGCGCTCACCACCACGGCGGCGGTGATCTCCTTCGGCTTCGCCAACGCCTCCAGCCCCCACGTGACATTCCTGGTGGGCATCTGGATGGTGATCTCCTTCCTCATGGTCGAGGCGCGCCGCTACCGCTACTACGACTTGTGGAACCGGCGCGTCCGCCTGCTCGAGGATGGCTACTGGGCGCCCATGCTGCGCCACGAGCCGGTGGATCCAGACGCCCTGCGCGAGCTGGCCGTGGAGCTGTCACGGCCGCAGATCCACCTGTCGCTGTTCTCCGCCATCTCCACGCGGCTCAACCGCACGTACGGGCCCATCCTCATCGTCCTGCTGCTGAGCTGGTTCGTGAAGGTCTACAGCCACCCGCAGCCGCCGGTCACCTTCCGCGAGTTCGTGGACCGGGCCCACGTCGGCCCGATGCCGGGCAGCGTGATCATGATCATCGTCGCGGTGCTGTCCCTGCTGGCGGCCTACCTCTTCATCTCCTCGTACTTCGTCCGCGCTCCGCTGGGCGAGCTGCGCCCACGCCACAGAACCCGCCGCTATACGCTCTTGGAGTCGTTCTACCGGCCCTATGCCGTGCGCCGGCCCCGCCGCACCCGGCCTGACCAGCCTCCCGCGCCGCCGTCCGGCCGCCCCCCACCCATCATCCCTTCGACCCACTAGGGCTGCTTGTGGTTTCCATCAGTGCGGGCGAGGCGGGGGCCTTTTCCTGCTTTCGAGCCCCGGGCTTTTGTGCCTTGAATCCGGCCCATGGCGAACCGCACGGTTACAATCATCAATGGCGACGGCATCGGCCCCGAGGTCATGGCGGCCACCATCCGGGTTCTCGAGGCGCTCAAGCTGCCCCTCGAGTTCGAGTACAAGGATGCAGGCGCCGAAGTCATTGCGAAGTACGGCACCAATCTGCCCCACGAGACGGTGGAGGCAGTGCTGCGCAGCGGCGTGGCGCTCAAGGGCCCCACGGGCACGGTGGTGGGCGGCGGCATGGCCTCGGCCAACGTGGGCCTGCGCAAGCGCTTGGACTTGTACTCCTCGCTGCGCCCGGTGAAGAGCGTGCCCAACGTGAAGACGCGCTACGAGGACGTGGACCTCGTGGTGGTGCGCGAGAACACCGAGAGCCTCTACGCCGGCCTGGAGCACATCATCGTCCCGGGCGTCGTCGAGTCGCTGAAGATCATCACCGAGAAGGCCTCCACGCGCATTGCCCGCTTCGCCTTCGAGTACGCCAAGAAGCACGGCCGCAAGAAGGTGACCTCCGTTCACAAGGCCAACATCATGAAGCTGTCGGACGGCCTCTTCCTGGACTGCACCCGCAAGGTCGGCCGCGAGTTCCCGGAGATCCAGTACGAAGAGCTCATCATCGACAACTTCTGCATGCAGCTGGTGAAGGACCCCACCCGCTACGACGTGCTGGTGATGGAGAACCTCTACGGCGACATCGTCAGTGACTTGTGCGCGGGCCTGGTGGGCGGCCTGGGTGTGGTGCCGGGTGCCAACATCGGCGAGCGCACCGCGGTGTTCGAAGCCGTCCACGGCACCGCGCCGGACATCGCCGGCAAGGGCATCGCCAACCCCACGGCGCTGATGATGTCCGCGGTGATGATGCTGGACTGGCTGGGCATGAGCCCCGAGGCCAAGCGCATGCAGGCGGCCATCGAGAAGGTCTACACCGAGGCCAAGGTGCGCACGGGCGACATCGGCGGCACCGCCAACACCCGCGAGTTCACGGACGCCATCATCGCCGCGCTGTGAGCGTCGCCTCCCGCGTCCTCCAGCGGCTGTCTCGCGACTGGTTCCTGGGAGGCATGATTGGCGCAGTGGTGCTCGCGGCGCTCTTCCCAGGAGTGGGCCGCACGGGCGGGCCGCTGCACGCGGACAAGCTCGCCAACGCGGGCATCTTCCTCGTCTTCTTCTTCCATGGCGTGGGGCTCTCCGCCGCGCACCTGAAGGCCGGGGTAGCGCGCTGGCGGCTCCACCTGCTGGTGCAGACCTTCACCTTCATCGTGTTCCCGCTGCTGTGGTGGGTGCTCGATAAGGCGGTGGGCCGGTGGCTCCCGGCGGACCTGACGCTGGGCTTCCTCTACCTGTGCGCGGTGCCGTCCACCATCTCCTCCTCGGTGGCAATGACGGCCGTGGCCCGGGGCAATGTGGCGGGCGCCATCTTCAACGCGAGCCTGTCGAGCCTCCTGGGCGTCGTGCTCACGCCCCTGCTCGTGGGCTTGCTGGCGAAGACCACGGGACAGCCGCTCTCGTTCGCGGACGCAGTGCTGAAGCTCGCGGCGCTGTTGGTGCTCCCGCTGGTGCTGGGGCAGCTGGCCCGGCCGCTGGTGGGGGCCTGGTTCGCCCGCTACAAGAAGTACACGAACACCTTTGATCGGCTCGTCATCCTGATGCTGGTGTACGCCTCGTTCTGCGACTCGGTGGAGGCGGGCCTTTTCACCCAGTACGGCGGGGGGTTGCTCGCCACGACGCTCGGGGGCGCGGCGCTCCTGCTCGCGGTGGTGTTGTGGCTAACCACCCGGGCCGCCCGCCTGGCCCACTTCGACAAGGAGGACGAGATCGCCGCCGTCTTCTGTGGCTCGAAGAAGACGCTGGCCTCGGGTGTTCCCATGGCGCGGCTGCTCTTCGGAGCCTACCCAGGGCTGGGACTCATCGTCCTTCCGTTGATGTTCTACCACCAACTCCAGTTGATCGTTTGCTCCGTGCTGGCCGAACGTTATGCAGCCCGCACGAGATGAAACGCGGCGGCAACTCAGACGTCAGGAGTGTTATGCGCAAACTCACCCTGTTGTTTACCCTCGTGGCGGCCACCTTCGGGGCCGCTGCCTTCGCGGAGCCCGCCGTGTCCTTCTTCGATCTCAAACCGAACCGTCTCAACGGCAAGCAGGAGAACCTGTCGGAGTACAAGGGCAAGGTACTCCTGGTGGTGAACACCGCCTCAGAGTGTGGCTACACGCCGCAGTACGCCGGGCTGGAGAAGCTCTCCAAGGAGTACAAGGACAAGGGCGCGGTGGTGCTGGGCTTCCCCTCGAATGACTTCGGCGGCCAGGAACCGGGCACCTCGCAGGAGATCGCCAAGTTCTGCGAGCTGCGCTTCAAGGTCACCTTCCCCATGTTCGAGAAGGTGAAGACGAAGGGCGAGGGCCAGTCGCCCGTGTACGAGTTCCTCGCGCGCAAGCACGGCGCGCCCAAGTGGAACTTCCACAAGTACGTGGTAGGCAAGGACGGCCAGGTGAAGGCCGCCTTCGCCAGCAGTGTGGAGCCCGACAGCGCCGAGCTGAAGAAGGCGCTCGACGCGGCTCTGGCGGAGTAGAACCGGGGCTCCGAGCCCCCGAGGTGACACCGATGAGAGCCGTGGTCTTCGAGCATGATGAGGATGCAGGCCTTGCCCACCTGGGCCCGGCGCTGCAGCAGGCCGGGTTCACCCTCGTCAGGCGGTTCCGGACGACCAAGCGCGAGGACGTGGACGCCGAGCTCGTGGTCGTCATGGGCGGCCACATGGGCGTCTACGAGGCGGATCAGCACCCCTTCCTCAAGGAGGAGATCGCCCTGCTCTCCGAGCGGCTCGCCAACGAGCGTCCGTGCCTGGGCATCTGCCTGGGCGCTCAGATGCTCGCGGCCGCCGCGGGCGCGGAGGTGTTCCTCGGCAAGAACGGCCTGGAGGCGGGCGCCCTCCCCGTGCGGTGGACCCAGGAGGGGATGAAGGATCCGGTCATCGCAGGCGTGAAGCCGCGCACCGTCATGGCGCACTGGCACCAGGACACCTTCAAGGCCGTGCCTGGCGCCACGCTCCTGGCCTCCACGGACCGCTACACGCAGCAGGCGTTCCGGCTGGGCAAGTCCTATGGCTTCCAGTTCCACATGGAGCTGGGCGCCGAGGACCTGGACCGCTGGCTGACGCAGTGGAAAGACACGCTCGCCAAGCACGGCAAGACCCCGGAGGAGCTGCGCACCCAGGTCCCCAAGCTCAAGGCCGCCCAGGCCGAGCTCACCGAGCTGCAGCACCGCCTCGCCCACCACTTCGCCAAGGCGGTTCGCTGAGAGGAGAGCCTCGTGAGCACTGTGTGGCTGGGCACGCTGGGGCTGGGGCTCTCATTGATGACGGCGGCCCCGCCTCCGCGCGTGCAGCTGTCCAAGGCGGTCTGCAACCCGCACGGGACCTGCATCACCTTGAAGGAAGAGGGACGGACCGAGGATGGCCTCCTCCTCCTTCGCCTGGACGAGAAGCTGCCGGCACGGCTCCCGGAGAAGAAGGCCTTCAGCTTGTGGTTCGCCTGGCCCCGGGATGCCGAGCAGCAGCGCCGGTTCCCTTCTCTCCAGACGCCCTTCCAGACGGCGATGACGACGCCGGAGGGCCACCTTGAGCTCTTCATCCCAGGCGAGGTTCTGGTGCGCCGGACGCCGGGCGAGCCTCCCGCGTTTCTCGTCCATGTCTCCTTCGACCCGGCCACCACGGGCGCCCCAACGGCCCAGGTGCACGAACTGATCGTGGCGGCTGTGGAGCACAAGCTGCTCGACGACGAGCAGAAGAAGCAGCTCGAGCAGAGGCAAAAGGTCTTCGAGGCCAGGCGAGGGGCCTTGCTGGCCGCGATGAAGGACTTCATGGCCCGTCCCTCGGGCCAGAAGGAGCGAAGCCAGTTCCTCTTCTTCCTGGCCACAGTGCCGGTCAGTCCGTTCGCGGACCCGGAGGCTCCCGCGCTCGCGCCCGAGACGTTCCTTACCGGTGCCCAGCGCACCGCGCTGCGCAAGGAGGGCTATGAGGTGGTGGGCAAGCCCTTGCTGAAGTACTCCGATACTTCGGAGCAGGCGTACCAGCTTCAGCTCCAGGGCTACTCGGTGGAGCAGCTCGTGCGCGAGTGGAACGCCGGCCTGCGCGGCCCCGCCGCAGGCATCGAGAACCTGCCTCGCCCGCCCCTGGACTTCGAGCGGGCCCATCGGCTCGACGATGTCACCCTGACTCTCGACGTGCGCAATGACGCGGGGCCCACCCGGATGGAGCAGGTCTTCCAGCGTCTGCTGAAGGTGCCCGGCGTCCGCCGAGGCGCCGGCGAGCCCCTACCGCCCGCGCGCTGAGAACTGGTGTTAGCCGGTAACAGCGCGCCCTGCTGAGGGTTTTGCTTCCGCCCTGCTGCGGGTTCGATTCCCGCCGCCTCCGACCTGAGAAGCCCAGCAGTCTCAATGGGTTGCTGGGCTTTTTCTTGACCCTGGTTTCCTCATGTGTCCTCAGTGCGCCCCTGTGGCGTCTCTAGCATCTTGAATCCGTGGCAGTCGCTCTCAGAGACTCGCTCCACTCTGGGCGGGGCTCACCGACCGCCAGCCGGTGGCGTACCTCGACGCCCTGCCGGCCGACAGGCCTACTGCAGTGCTGATGGTTGCACCGGAGACGCGGCGCCAGACGTTATGGCGAGAACTCCTGCTGCGCTGCAAGACTGGCATTCAGGGCGGCGCAACCGAGCCAAAGCACGGGCGTGGGTACCACTTCATGGCGCAGGTCGGCCCGAACAAGTTTCTGCTCCTCGCCGCCTGGAAACCATTCCTGGAGAGCCTCCAGAGCGCGGCCCTTGCACAGGGCGATCGCGCTTCTGCCGAGGACCTGAATCAGCTCCTGGGGCTGTGCACGCGGGAGGACACGACTGCGTTCCTGCCGCTGCGCCCGGAGGAGTTGTCAGCGGGCATTGGCCGGCGTTTCTGCCAGTTCGCCGCGCTCGTTGATGACGTCTCTGAGGAGGCTATTCGGCTGGGCCTCTGTCCCTTGAGGGGACAAGCGGTGCTGGCAGCACGTACTACTGGCGCAAGGTGCGGCTTGCCGGGCACGACTTCTATCTCATGCTCAGCCCGTGGCGGTGGCACACTCTCGCCGAGACTCCCCTCTGGCTTCAGTTTCCCGCTGACGAGGCGTGCTGGCCAGCACTGCTGCACTCCCTGCAGCGTCTTGCGTTGGAGGCACCTCCGATGCTCCTGCGAGATCCAAGCTACCGGGATACCCCTGTCATCCCCCTCTACCCCAGGGTGGAGGTTGAGCATCGTGAGGTCATCCAGGGACTCGTGGATCAACTCCGCCTCATCCAAGGCCTGCTCTCCGGAACGACGTCCTGATTGAGAAACGCTGCCTCGGTTCAGTTCCAAGTCCGAGGCAGGCCCTGGATTGACGTGCATGTCATGACCGCCCTGTAATCTCGGGTCGTGCTCCCAGCACGCGAGGGCCATGGCCAGGAGGCACTACATGCCACGCTGGGCGGTTCTGCTGCTAGTCCCGTTCCTCGCAGGGTGCAGCACAACAAAGGTCGTCCGCTTGGACACGGACCAGGGCGAGCCCATCGTCCACACTCCGCGTCGCGACGTAGAACCGGTGGTGGTGAACGAGAAGGAGTTCAGGAAGGCCGTCGCACAACAGGCCTTCTCTGTGCCTGTAGTGGAGTGGCCTTTGGAGCACGCCCGGCAGTTGTTCGGAGTGCCCGAGCGAAGTGGCTGGTACAGGTACGAAAGCAGGGGCCGACGGCTCCTTGCCTTGGAGCCGGGCAGTCACCAGAACCTGCGCCTGTTGCCCGAGGACGAGGAACTCAAACGCTGCTACCTGGAGTGGTGTGAGCGGACGTGGGGCCCCGGGGATTGCCTGCGCCTGTTGGTGGACAAGCCCTTCCTGGATGGAGATGCCAAGTACGCGCTGGCCATGGCGATTGCTCACAGCAAAGTGCTGGGGGCCATGAAGGAGGAACTCGCCCGGATGGTGAGCCCCCAGGCGGTGGTGGCCACAGTCGTCAGTGGCCTGACCATGTACGCGATCTTGCTCGCGCTCCCCGAGCCGGTGAGCAAAGGGGTGGCTGCGCTGCTGACGGTGGGGGCCATGGCGTACTTGGGCTGGGACACGGTGTGGCGCCTCATTGATGGGTGGCTAGTGCTGATGAAAGAAGTGGATCAGGCCACCACCTTTGCTGGCATCTCCGCGTCCGGAGAGAAGTTCGGCGACACGATGGGAGAGAAGGCGGCCCGAACCTTCGTGATGCTGGGCACGGTGGCGTTGGGGAACACGGCTTCGGGGATGGCGGCGGCACTGCCCAGTTTGCCGGGAGCCAGGCAGGCTGCGGTGGTGGCCGAGACGCAGTTGGGAATCCGCTTCACGGCTCCAGCGCTGGCGCAGGTGGAGTCGGTCGCCATTACTGCCGAGGGCGTCACCATCGCACTGGCTCCCAATGCAGTCGCCATGGCGGCGCGTGACATCTCGGGCGGCAAGGCTGGCGCGCAGGCTGCGCCTCCCAGTTCCGGTGGCCCGGGGGAATGGGTCCAGGTAGACGAGTACATGTCCGAGAGCGCCCGGACCTATCAAGCCCAAAGGACGGGGGCTCCCCCGGGCTATGCGTACCGCG
Source organism: Hyalangium minutum (assembly GCF_000737315.1). Taxonomy (GTDB): domain Bacteria; phylum Myxococcota; class Myxococcia; order Myxococcales; family Myxococcaceae; genus Hyalangium; species Hyalangium minutum. Next base: position 159,745 of record NZ_JMCB01000020.1, on the reverse strand, counting down.
TCCAGGTGGGTGACAAGGAGGTGGACTTCGATGGCTTCGACCAGGGGGTGTTGCTTGAGGTCAAGGCCACCGGCTACGCGCAGTGGATCACCAAGAAGCTAGACTTCCTGCCGAACTTCAAGGGCAGCCTCAAACTCCTGGAGCAGGCGAAGAGCCAGTTCAGAGTCGCCAATGGAACGCCCATCCGGTGGATTGTCGCTGAGGAGAAACTCGCGGGTGCACTCAGGAAGCTGTTCAAGGCAAACGGTCTCGAGGACATCGAGGTCGTCCATGTTTCCCCTACCCCGACTCCGTGAGGAGTAGCCGCTCGATGACAGAGACATACTACGCTGGCAGCTACTGGCTTGCCCGGTCCGAACCCAGTGGGGCATGTGCACGCCGCGCGGAGCATTTCTTCCACCTCCTGGGTCGCTGCGACCCAGCGTGGACCCGCTGGTATGAGACAGCAGACTCCTTTGAGGAGGCGCGCAAACTCCAATTCACGACAGACGCCACGAGGTTCCAGAAGCTGTTCGCGGAGGCAGAGAAGCGAAACGATGATGACTTCTCTTTCTGGCTGTGGACGGGCGACACCCAGGAGGAGGCGTCCAGCGTTAACGGGGCGTGCGGTTCAGCTGACCCCCGGCTCCCATCTAACTGCGTGCTCAAGCCTTACGATGAGGGGCTCATAGGGGAGCGGGTGCTGACTGCGCCCGTGATGACCGAGGTGTTGCGCGCTATGGCTCTAGCCTGGGATCCGGAGTGGGGTGTGGCCACATCCGAGGCGCACCGGGACAGCGTGACGGACAAAGCGAAGCCGGGCACCTTCGTAGGCTGGGCGATGTACTTCTCGCGGCTGCGTGGCAAAGTGCCTCCACTGCCTGCCCCCGTGCGTATCGAGCCCGTCGAGGACAAGGGAACCCTTGTCATCCTCACCCCCGAGCGGTTCACTGCTTCCAACCCGGAGCACGTCGCGCTGGCCGCTCACGTCCACGAACTGCTGGACCGGGCCGAGTTGCTGCGGCCGTTGCAGCCCTGGCCAGCAGGGTGACTGCATGGCCATAGTGGGGGCCTCCGTCATGTTGCACGTATGTCGCAGGAGCCTGCGGAATGTGCTGGGACAGGGCGGGACGACACGTGACGCGGCGGGATAACGACTCCAGGTCATTCCAGGCGGTTGCGAGGAAAGGGCGCGATTCTGCTAGAGGTTGCGCACCGCCCGGCGCGGGTTCGATTCCCGCCGCCTCCCTTCCGAGCATGGGCAGCCGCCTTGAGGGACTTCAGTCCCTTTCTGGGCCCGGTCCCCACTCCTCTCACGACCACCTGGAACGCTCGCGCCGCACCCACCGGCTTCACCTCGCCGCGCTCCAGCACCCGCAGCAGTTGGGCCTGCTGCTCCAGCGACAGTTCCACCACCTCGTCCAGGAATATCGCGGTGAGCCATGAAGGGCGGACACCTGGGTGAGAACCCCAAGCGGCCACAGTTCCCCCGCAGGCGGCCACAGCTGACTGGTCAGCTGTCTGCAACGGGATGGCGGCCACAGCTGACCGGTCAGCTGTCCGCAACGGCTACACCTCGCCCAGGGCGCGACGGGCCTAGTCCACGATCGCGGACTGTCTCCGTCGTATGCGGCGAATCCTCACGCCTGTCATTTCAGCCAGTTGGCCGTTCGTCGAGCCTCACGCCTCTCCACCGCCTCTGTGTAACGTCTCGGTCTTCCTGCGCTTTTTGGACGACAGTCTCCCAACGCGGACGATTCGTCCGCGATCGCGGACTGTGCTCAGGAGATCCGCGAGGCGGGCAAGCGCTTCGGGAAGATCCTCGGGCGAGAGGCCGCGCGCGTTGGCCATGCTGCTGGTGGCGGCCATTGGCTCCCCGGCGCAACTGTTCGCGGCGAAGGTGCCGACGCTGCCCGGCTCGGCACAGGTGGCCACACAGGCCGAGGGGCAGGCAGGTTTCTCGTTTGTGGGCCCCCAGTTCGTCCCAGCGGAGCGCCCCCGCGCGTCGGGCAGTACCCGCCCGATCAAGGACGCCTGAGTTCCCGCCTCAGGAGTAGCGCCGGGAGAGCTGTTGCTTCAAGAAGCGCAAGGCTCCGCGCATGTCCGAGGAGTTCGGGCGTTCCTGTGCGTTGGAGACGGCCGCCACGCGCCGCCGTGCTGAAGCCAGGGACTGACCTGCCTCTTCACTTCCCACCGGGGCCTCGTCCGCCAGCGCCAGCTCCGCCGCCGCGCGCAGCAGCGTGATGAGCGGGCGCAGGACCGGATCGGTGCGGACCTGTGGCTCATCCTCCAGCGCGTCGAAGCTCGACAGCGCGGCCGGGAGATCTCCCAGCACAGCCTCCACCGCGGCTCGATGCGCGGCGAAGCGGAGCGCGTGCCACCGGGCCACCTCCTCCAGCGCGGAGACGGCCTCCGCCAGCCAGTGCCTCGCCTCCGCCAGCTCTCCCAACGCCATCTCCGTGCGGCCCAGCTCGCCCATGGCCAGGCCTTCCAAGAGACGCGCGCCGAGCTGGCGTCCCAGGCGCATGGCGGCCGTGAGGTGTTCGCGCGCCTCCAGGGCCCGTCCGCCTTCGAGCAGCAGGCAGCCCAGGTGCAGCCGCGCCAGCGTGTGGCCTCCACGGTCTCCCACGCTGGCGGCGCGGGTCATCGCATCGGACACGTGCTCCACCGCCTCATCCACGAGTCCCAGCTCCCCGAGCGCCACGGCGCAGTGGGTGGTGAAGCCCACTTCAGAAGCCACATCCCCCACGGTCTGGAACAGCTCCTGGGCCGCGAGGAGGTGAGGCAGCGCGGACTCCGCGCCCGTGCGAGCCTGCTCGAGCAGGCCGAGGTTGCCGCGCGTGTACGCCTCCAGCCACCCGTCCTCTCCCGAGGACAGCTGCTGGGCCTGCTGGATGCACTGCCACGCCGCCTCCAGGTCTCCCTGTTGGCGCGCCACGATGGACAGCTCCACCAGCCCTCGCTTCTGTCCCGCCACGTCTCCACTGATACCCAACGCCGCGCAGGCGCGCTCCAGATCCTCTCGCGCGGGCTCGAGGTGTCCCGCCTCCAGGTGGACGCGGCCCCGGACCGCGAGGATCTCCGCCGAAAGCGTGGCAGTCCCCGCGAAGGCACCGGCCAGCTCGTGGGCCCGATCGAGCCGCGTCAGCAGCAGGCTGAGCGCGCCACGCGTCACGAAGTCGGGCTCCAGCGCCTCCAGTGTCGCCAGCGCCAGCTTCAAGGAGCGTGGAGTTGCCGCAGTTCCCGAGAGCGCCTCATCGCAGGCAGCCAACAGGTTCTCCCGCTCGAGCGCCAGCCGCCGCAGCGCCCCCGCCCCTCTGACTCCCCGCACTTGCTGCCTCAACCCTTGCGCGAGCCCGAGGTACCACTGTGAGTGCCTCGCCAACACCGACGCCTCGCTGCCCTGCTCGTGGAGCCGGTCCGCGGCGTACTGCCGGATGCTCTCGTACATGCCGAGGCGCGGCTCGCCGCACGCGTCCTCCGCCTCCACCGCGCGCAGCAGCGAGCGGTCCCGCAGCGACTGGAGCACCTGCCGGACGCTCGCGCCGCTCTCAGGCACCACCACCACCGCCTCCGCTGCCTCCTGCGTGAAGCCGCCCCGGAACACCGAGCACTGGACGAGCGCGATCCGCTCCTCCGGCGACAGCAGGTTCCAGGACCAGTCAATCGCGCCGCGCAGCGTGGCCTGCCGCTCCGAGGTCCCCCGCCGTCCGGTGCGCAGCAGCTCGAAGCGCCGCGACAGCCGCTCCCGGAGCTGGCTCACGCCCAGCACGCCCGTGCGCGCCGCCGCCAGCTCGATGGCCAGGGCAACCCCGTCCAGCCGCCGGACGATGTCCACCACGTGCGGCGCCTCCTTGGCCGTCAGCTCGAAGCGCCCGCGGACCTCCCGGGCCCGCTGCACGAAGAGGCGCACTGCCTCCGAGCGCGCAACCTCCTCCAGCCGCGTCTCCCCCGCGTCCGGCAGCGACAGCGAGGCCAGCTCCAGCAGACGCTCCTCGGGCAGCGCCAGCACCTCGCGCGAGGTGACCAGGAAGCGCGCCCGGGGTGCCAGCGCGAGCCAGCGCTCCACCAGCCGCGCTCCAGGGCTCGTGGCCTGCTCCAGGTTGTCGAGGATGATCAGCACATCCCCGTAGCCGTTCAGCGCGGTCCCCAGTTGCTCCACGGGATCCGCCGCCTCCCGCTCCCGCGACAAGGTGACACCGAGCGCCTGGCACACGGCGTGGCAGAGCCCGTCCTCGGTCCTCGCCTCGGCCAGCTCGCACAGCCACACCCCGCCCTCCCAGGTGCAGGCCTCCAGCTCCAAGCCACCGAAGTGGGTGGCGAGCCGGGTCTTTCCCATGCCTCCCGGTCCCAGCAAGGTGACGAGCCGCTGGCCCTCGCCGAACCACTGCCGCAGCGTCTCCAGTTCGGTGCTCCGGCCAATGAGGTCCGGCTGCACTGCGGGCACATTGCCCTGCCGCTCGCGGGCCGCCAGCAACACCCCAAACCTGCGATCCACCAGCGAGGTGGGGAGCACCTCCACCAACGCGAGCGGACTATCGAGCCCTCGCAGCCGGAACGTGCCCAGCGGCCGGGCAGCCTGGCCCGGAAGCTCCGCCGAGCCCGCCACCTGCGCCCAGGCCGCGCCGCTCACCAGCACTTGGCCCCCATGACCTGCGGCCGCCACGCGCGCCGCCGCATTCACCACGCGGCCGACATAATCCACTCGGCCCGTGCGCCCATCTACGCGGATCTCCGGCTCGCCTACGTGCACGCCCATGCGCACGCGCAAGCCCCGGTGGAGCAGGCCTCGGGGCCCCACCTCCTCGGAGGCCTCGGGCTGGGCCAGGAGCTCCGGGCTCCAGGGCGCCATGAGCAGCGCCTCCTGGGCCACCAGGCACCAGCGCACCGCCTCCCGAGGCGAGGCAAACGCGACCATGAACGCCCCGCCCTGCGTCTTCACCTCGTAGCCGCCACACCGATCCAGCAGGACCCGCAGCACCTGGTCCTGGATCTCGAGCGCGTCCCCCATCGCCTCGGGGCACCGCTCCCAGAGCCGCGCGGCCGCAGGAACATCGGTGAAGACCAGGGCCACTGTGCCCGTAGGAGGCTCGGCATTCAGGAGGGTGTTCGCCCCTCGTGAAGCCAGTCCCCGCGAAGCCCCTGGCGCTGCCACTTCCTCGCCTGGAAAAAGTTCACCCATCGCCCGCTCCCATCGCTCCAGGGATCAGGCCCAAAGTGCTGCCGGCGGCGCCCTCACGCACCTGCGGGACTCACACCATCGCTTGAAACTGATCACACCTCGTCACACATCGGGCGCCCCCCCGGGTTCCCCAGTCTCAGCCCGCCCTTGGAGCATCCAGCATTCAACGCTACGGTCCCGCCGCGCGCAGGGGGCGAACATGAGCAGGGCCGATGAGTTTGAGCGACAGGGTTACCTCGTGCTGCCGGGCTTCGCCTCGGAGGCCGCGTGCGACGCATTGAAGGCGCGCGCCGAGGCGCTGGTGGCCGCCTTCCAGCCGGAGACGGTCTCCATCTTCACCACGCACGAGCAGACGCGCACGTCGGATGCGTACTTCCTGTCCTCCGGGGACAAGGTGCACTTCTTCTTCGAGGAGAACGCCTTCAAGCCGGACGGCACGCTGCGCCAGGGCAAGGCGCTGTCCATCAACAAGATCGGCCATGCGCTACATGACCTGGATCCCCTCTTCCGCCAGTTCTCGCGGGCGCCCGGGATGGCGGCGCTGGCCACCGAGCTGGGCTTGAAGCAGCCGCTGCTGCTGCAGTCCATGTACATCTTCAAGCAGCCCCACATCGGCGGCGAGGTGAACAGCCACCAGGACTCCACGTTCCTCTACACCGAGCCGCTCACGTGCCTGGGCTTCTGGTTCGCGCTGGAGGACGCCACGGTGGAGAACGGCTGCCTGTGGGCGCTGCCGGGCGGGCACAAGCAGGGCCTGCGCAAGCGCTTCGTGCGCGCGCCGGGCGGAGGCACCGCGTTCCAGGTGCTGGACCCCACGCCCATGCCCGAGGAGGGCTTCGTGCCCCTGGAGGTGAAGAAGGGCACGCTCGTGATGCTCCACGGCCAGCTGCCCCACAAGAGCGGCGCCAACACCTCGCCCAAGAGCCGCCACGCCTACTCGGTGCACTGCATCGACGCCACGGCCACCTACCCGCGCGACAACTGGCTGCAGCGCGCCCCAGACATGCCCGCCCAAGGCTTCTGAGTTCCCTCGCCTCCATGGCCCCTCTCCCGGTCCGCCGTCCCGCGGACAGACTGAAGATCGTCCTCGCCTACTGCATCTGCTTCCTGACCTGGGGCTCGACGTGGGCCGTGGCCAAGATCGGCCTGGAGGACCTGCCGCCGCTGCGCCTCGTGGGCGTCCGCATGCTGGTGGCCGGAGCGGCGCTGCTGCCGTTCGTCCGCTCGCACCTGTCCTTGCTCACGCCCCGCACCCTCGGGAGCCTCGTGGGCGTGGGCACCCTGCAGATCGGCTTTCCCTTCGCGATGATGTTCATCGGGCAGCAGTGGGTGCCCTCGAGCTGGGCCGCGCTGCTCTTCTCCACCTACCCCGTCTGGGTGCTCCTGATGGGGCGCCTGTTGCTCCCGGATCAGCTGCTGACAGGGCCCAAGCTGCTGGCCGCGGCGCTCGGGCTGGCGGGCGTCTTCGCGCTGCAGAACACCCAGCTGAGCGGGCTGAAGCTCTCCAGCCTGGGCGTGGCCGGGGGCCTGCTCATCCTCGGCTCGGCGGGGTTCTGCGCCCTGGCCAACGTGCTCGTGAAGCGGCACATGGGCCATGTCCCGCCGCACCTGCTGGTGTGCGTCCAGACGCTGAGCAGCGGCGTGCCCCTGCTGGCGGCCTCCTTTCTGCTCGAGGGCGGGCTGCCCGTACACTGGACGCCTCGCGCGGTGGCGGCCCTGCTGTGGCTCGCACTGGGGGGTACAGTGGTGACTTACCAGCTCTTCTACTGGCTGCTGCCTCGGCTCTCCCTCTCCTCCGTGGGAGCCATGGCTCTGCTCGACACCTTGGTGGCGGTCGTCGTGGGCGTGGGACTGCTCCAGGAGCCGCTCACCGCCTCACTCATCCTGGGCGGCATGCTCATCCTCTCCGCCGCGGCCCTGGCCAATCTCTCGCCTGCCTCCAAGCTCACTCGCAGTGAAGAGTGAGCACCTTCGTGAGGTCTTGCTGAAGAGGTGTCCGAGAGGACTCCCATTGCGGAGTCCCTAGGACTCTGGTCCCATCCCTTCGTAACCGACGGTGGTCGAGCCGAGAGAACGGCGGCTCCCAGCTCCAGACATCAGGCATGCTCAACATTTCCGGCTACACCCTCCTGGGTGCCATCAAATCCACGGGCACCAACCTGCTCTTCCACGCGGTGCGGGACGCGGATCGACTTCCGCTCATCCTGAAGACGCCCACGGCGGCCTCACCCGGCCCGCGCGAGCGGGAGCGCTACCGCCGCGAGTTCGGCATCCTGCAGCGGCTCCGGGATGTGCGGGGCGTGCCGCGCGTCCATGCCTGCGAGCAGATTCGCGACCGGCCTGTGCTCCTGCTCGAGGAGGTGGAGGGAGAGCCCTTGTCCGAGTCCACGGGCAAGCCCTTCGAGGTGCTGCGCGCCCTGGAGCTGGGCATCTCCCTGGCCTCCACGCTGGCCGAGCTCCACCGCCGGGGCATCATCCACAAGGACGTGAAGCCCTCCAACGTCATCCTCGCCCGCACCGGGGAGACGTGCCTCATCGACTTCGGCACCGCCAGCCTCCAGCTCGTGGAGCACGTGGACGCGCTCCACTCGCCCTTCATCGAGGGGACCCTGGCGTACATGTCCCCGGAGCAGACCGGGCGCATGAACCGCTCGGTGGACTACCGCACGGACCTGTATTCGCTGGGTATCACCCTCTACGAGCTGCTCACCGGCACGCGCCCCTTCCACGGCAAGGATGCGCTCGAGTGGTTCCACGCGCACATGGCGCAGGCGCCGCAACCTCCCCTGGAGCGGGTGCCCGGCCTGCCGCCCGTGCTGTCCGCCATCGTCCTCAAGCTGCTGGCCAAGGTGGCCGAGGAGCGCTACCAGAGCGCCGAGGGGCTCCAGGCGGACCTGGAGCGCTGCTGGGACAGCGTGCGCCGGGGCGTGCACGAGCACTTCGTGCCCGGCCTCCTGGACCACTCTCCGCGCTTCCAGCTGCCGCAGCGGCTCTATGGGCGGGACACGCAGGCCGCCACGCTTCGCCAGACCCTGGAGCGCATCTCCCGCGAGAGCCGGCCCGAGCTCGTCCTGGTGCGCGGTTACTCCGGCATCGGCAAGTCCGCGCTGGTGCATGAGCTGCACAAGCCCGTGGTGCGCCAGCGGGGCTTCTTCCTCAGCGGCAAGTTCGATCAGTTCCAGCAGGACATTCCCTACTCCACGCTCGCCCAGGCCATCCGAGGGCTGACGCAGCAGCTGCTGTCCGGCACGGACGCGGAGCTGGCCCGGTGGCGCGAGCACCTGCAGCAGGCCTGGGAGGGCCAGGGCCAGGTGCTCGTGGAGGTGGTGCCCTCGCTGGAGCTCGTCGCCGGCAAACAGCCCGCGGTCCCCGAGCTGCCCGCCTCCGAGGCGCTGCACCGCTTCCACCGCGTGTTCCGCCGGTTCCTCGGCGTCTTCGCCACCTCCGAGCACCCGCTCGTCCTCTTTCTGGATGACCTGCAGTGGGCGGACCTGGCCACCCTCCAGCTGCTCCAGCACCTGCTCACCCACCCGGAGACGCCGCCGGTGCTGTGGATTGGCGCGTACCGGGACAACGAGGTGAGCCTCTCGCACCCGCTGTCGCTGACCCTCACGGAGCTGCGCAAGGCCGGCGCGCGGATGACAGACCTGCGGCTGGAGCCCTTGAGCGTCGAGGAAGTCCAGCGGCTCGTGGCGGACACCCTGCCCGGCGCGGGCCCGGCGCTCATCGAGCCGCTGTCGGCACGGCTCCAGGAGAAGACGGGCGGCAATCCCTTCTTCCTTCTCCAGTTCCTGCTCACGCTCAACCAGGACGGGCTCCTGGTGCGCACGCCCGAGGGTACCTGGCGCTGGGATGCCGAGGGCGTCCGCGCCAAGGGCTACTCCGACAACGTCGTGGACTTCATGGTGAGCAAGCTGCGCCAGCTCCCCACCAGCACACAGCTCCTGCTACGGCTTGCCGCGTGCGTGGGGAACGTCTTCCCGCTGCGGATCCTGCTCCTCATCTCCCCGCTGGAGGAGCCCCTCGACCTGGAGCAGGGGCTCGAGCCGGCGCTCCAAGAGGGGCTGGTGGCGCCAGCGGGACCGGACGCCTACCGCTTCCTTCACGACCGCATCCAGCAAGCGGCCCAAGCCCTCATCCCCCTGGAGGAGCGCAAGGCCATCCACCTGCGCATCGGCCGGCTGATGCTGGCGAGCCTGCGGCCCGAGGAGCTCCAGGAGAACCTCTTCGATGTGGTGAGCCAGCTCAACGTGGGCGCGGAGCTGCTCACGGACTCAGAGGAGCGCCACCGCGCGGCCCGCCTCAACGCCGAGGCCGGCACCCGGGCCCAGGCCTCCACGGCCCACCGCTCGGCCGCCACCTACTTCGCCCTCGCCTTCCAGCTGCTGCCAGGGAATCCCTGGGAGACGAACCGCGAGCTGGCCTTCAAGCTCCAGCGGGAGCAGGCGCGCTGCGAGTTCATGAGCGGCAACCCCGCCGAGGCCCGCCGGCTGGTCGAGGCGCTGCTGCCCCGGGCACGTACGCGGACGGAGACTGCTTCTGTCTACCGCCTGAAGAATGATCTCCACATCGTCGCGGGAGAGATCCAAGCCGCGCTCGAGAGCCTCCTGGAGGCGCTCTCGCTGATGGGCATGCCCTTGCCCGCGCACCCCTCGCAGGAGGAGGTGGCCGCCGCCAATGCGGAGGTGTGGCGGCTGCTGGGGGACCGCTCCATCGCGAGCCTGGCCGAGCTGCCTCGCGCGTCCGACCCGGACATGGAGGCGGTGATGAGCGTGCTGGCGGCCCTGTACGCGCCGGCCTACCTCACGGACATCAACCTGCTGGTGCTCCACCTGTGCCGGCTCGTCTCGCTCAGCCTGCGGCACGGCAACGCACCCGCCTCCATCCCCGGCTACTCCTCCTACGGGCTGGTGCTGGGGCCCTTCTTCAAGCGCTACGCGGACGGCTTCGCTTTCGGGCAGCTCGCCTGCGAGCTCGTCGAGCGCTATGACCTGGCCGCGCTGCGGGGCTCCGCGCTCTACAGCATGGAGACGATCTGCTACTTCACCCGGCCGCTCTCCACCGCCCTGGACTACATCCGCCGGGCCTTCCACCACGCGCTCCATGCCAGTGACTTCCAGATCGCCGGCTACTGCTGCAACCACATCGTCACGGATCGCCTCGCGCTGGGCCACGAGCTGGAGGAGGTCTACCAGGAGTCCGTGGCGCGCCTGGACTTCGCGCGCAAGGCGCAGTTCCTGGACGTGCGTGACATCATCCACTTCACCCAGCGCTACGTTCAGCAGCTGCGCGGGCTCGCGCCCACGTTCGGCTCGCTGAGCGGTGAGGACTTCCACGAGGAGACCTTCGAAGCCGGGCTGACCCCCGCGCGCATGAGCATCATGCGGTGCTGGTACTGGGTCATCAAGATGCAGGCCCGCTACATGGCGGGCGCCTATGCCGAGGCCCGCGCGGCCAGCGTCCGGGCGGAAGAGCTGCTCTGGTCCTCGGTAGGCCACATCCAGCTCCTGGACTTCCACCTCTTCCGAGCGCTGACGCTGGCGACTTCACTCGACGGAATGAGCGCCGAGCAGCGGGCCTGGGCCATCGAGGAGCTCCGCAAGCATCACGAGCAGCTGGCGGAGTGGGCAGGCAACTGCGTGGAGACCTTCCGCGCGCCCGAGCGGCTGGTCTTCGCGGAGCTGGCGCGCGTCACGGGCCGGGACACCGAAGCCTTCCGTGCCTACGAGGAGGCGCTCCAGGCGGCCCGCGAGCACGACTTCATCCAGTACGTGGCGCTGGCCAGTGAGCTCGCGGCCCGCTTCTGGTTCGCGCAGCGGATGCCCACCATCGCGGACAACTACGCCCGCAAGGCCCGCGAGGCGTACCTGCGCTGGGGAGCCAAGGGCAAGGCGGAGCAGCTGGATGCGCAGTGGCCGCACGTGGCCAACGCGGTGGCCAGCGAACAAACGATCACCGATACGGACTCGACGCAGATCGATGCGCTCACGGTGGTGAAGGCGCAGCAGGCCATCTCCGGCGAGATTGTCCTGGAGCGGCTGGCGGACACGCTGCTGAAGGTGGCCATCGAGAACGCCGGGGCGCAGCGCGGCGCCCTGCTGCTGCCGCACGGGGGCACGCTCTCGGTCATGGCGCTCGCGGGCACCGCTCCCGAGAGCTCCGTGGGGTTGCCGGCCGAGTCCTCGCTGCCGTGGACGGTCCTCGCCTACGTCCGGCGGACGCACGAGCAGGTCCTCATCAACGACGCCGCCCAGCCCCACCCCTTCGCGACGGACACGTGGCTGGAGCGCGGGAAGGTCCGCTCCGTGCTCTGCGTGCCGCTGCTGCGCCAGGAGGAGTTCCGCGGGGTGCTGTACCTGGAGAACAGCCTGGCCTCCAATGCCTTCACTCCAGCGCGGAGCGCACTGCTGGGGCACCTGGCCTCGCAAGCGGCCATCTCCCTGGAGAACGCGCGGCTGTACGCGGACGTGCAGCGCGCGGAGGTGGCCCTGCGCCGCGCCAATGACGACCTGGAGAAGCGGGTGGAGGAGCGCACGCGGGAGCTGCGGCAGGCCCAGGTGCAGCTGGTGGAGACGGCCCGCTCGGCGGGTATGGCCGAGGTGGCCACCAGTGTGCTCCACAACGTGGGCAACGTGCTGACGAGCGCCATCATCAACGTCCAGACGATGAGTCAGGTGCTGGGCACCTCGCGCATGGGGCGGCTGAAGCAAGTGTCCGCCATGTTCTCGGAGAACGCGCTGAAGCTGGCGGACTTCCTCACGCGCGATCCCCGCGGGGCGAAGCTGCCGGACTACCTCTCCGCCCTGACCGACGAGCTGCTCCGCGAGCAGTCCACGCTGCTGGACGGCATGTCGGCCATGGGCAAGCACATGGAGCACATCCGAGCCATCGTCCAGCTGCAGCAGACCTATGCGCGCAACACGCTCGTCACCGAGGAGTGCGATCTCTCGCAGCTGGTCGACGATGCGCTGAGCATTCAGATGGCGGCGCTCAAGCGCCACGGCGTCACCGTCATCCGTGAACTCCCTCCGCAGACTCAGGCGCAGGTGCGGGTGGACAAGCACAAGGTGCTGCAGATCCTCATCAACCTGATCTCCAACGCGAAGAACGCGATGGCACCGCTGCCTGTGGGACACCGCAACATGCACGTGCGGCTCGACGCGGTGGGCAACACGGCGCGCATCCAGGTGATGGACAACGGCGTCGGCATTGAGCCGGAGGTCCGCCCACGGCTCTTCGCCCAAGGCTTCACCACGCGCGAGGGCGGGCACGGCCTGGGCCTGCACTCGAGCGCGCTGGCGGCGCGGATGTTAGGAGGAGAGCTCCGCCTGGACAGCGGGGGGCCAGGACAGGGAGCCACGGCCACGCTGGAGCTGCCGCTGCTCGAGAAGAACGGAGGGACCTGACCCTCCGCGGCTTCTTGTGTAGAACCGCGGCATGAGCACGCCCACCGCAGTGCCGCCTGTGTCTCCGCCGTACCTCCTGCGAACGCCTCGCCTCCTCATCCGCTGCCTGGAGCCGGGCGATGCGGCGCTCCGGAAGGAGGCTCACGACTCCAGCGGGGAGCACCTGGCGGACGTCTATCCCGAGGCAGTCCAGCCGCTGGAGGTGCACCTCGCGCACGTGCGGCGGATGCGGGGGAACTTCGACCTGGACCAGGACCGGACCTACGGGGCGTTCGATCCGGAGAGCGGGCGGATGATGGGGGAGGGCTTCCTGCTCAAGCGGGCAGGCATCTCGGCGCTGGAGATCGGCTATTGGTTCCGCAAGGACGCGGTGGGCAAAGGCCTCGCGACAGAGATGTCCGCGGCGATGGTGAAGGTGGCCTTCGAGTTCGACAAGGTGCGGCGGTTGGACTTGATGTGCTCGCCGGGGAATGAGCGGAGCGCGGCGATGGCGCGACGGCTGGGGTTCACGTTCGAGGGGCGGCTGAGAGACAGGCAGCTCGCCCCGCACCACCCCCGGGGTGACTTGATGTGCTTCACGCTCCTGGCGTCGGAATACCTGCGGACCGCAGCCAGCCAGCTTCAGCTCGAGGCCTTCGACTTCCTCGGGCGCAAGCTCGCCTGAGCGCGGCGGGCCCCACCTTTAGGGTAGGGCCCACAGGCGTGTATGCTGGCGTCACCCACTTTTTCGGGGGAATGCGCCATTCACGACCCAGCCTTGACCCAGGAAGCGCTCGCCGAGCTCCCACCGGATATCGCCCAGAGCCCGCTCTTCAACGGCGACCTCGCGCCCATCCCCAAGGCGCGGCGCAACTGGACCACCTATAACTTCGCCGCGCTGTGGATCTCCATGGCGCACTGCATCCCTACCTACATGCTCGCCGGCGGCCTCATCGCCGTGGGCATGAACTGGTGGCAGGCGCTGCTGACCATCGGCCTGGGCAACCTCATCGTGCTGCTGCCCATCCTGCTCAACGCGCACCCGGGCACCAAGTACGGCATCCCCTTCCCCGTCTTCGCCCGCGCCAGCTTCGGCACCACCGGTGCCAACATCGCCGCCCTGCTGCGCGCCATCGTCGCGTGCGGCTGGTTCGGCATCCAGACCTTCATCGGTGGCGAGGCGGCCAAGACCCTCATCGAAGCGCTCTGGCCCTCGTTCGGAACGATCGCGCAAGGCACCACCTTGTTCGGCCTCTCCGTGCCGAGCGCCATCACCTTCCTGCTCTGCTGGGCGCTCCACATCCTCATCATCTACAAGGGGATGAACGCGGTCCGCGTCTTCGAGAACTGGGCGGCACCGCTCGTGCTGGTCATGGCCGGCGTCCTGCTGGTGTGGGCCGTCATGACGGCGGGGGGCCTGGGCCCCATGCTCGAGCAGCCCTCGCGGTTCGCCACCGTGGGCGAGTTCTGGAAGGTCTTCATCCCCTCCCTCACCGGCATGATCGGGTTCTGGGCGACGCTCTCGCTCAACATCCCCGACTTCACCCGCTACGGCCGAGGCCAGAAGGAGCAGATGCTCGGCCAGACACTGGGCCTGCCCACCACGATGATCGCCTTCTCGGCCATGGGCGTCATCATCACCAGCGCCACCCAGGCCATCCTGCACGGCGTGGACGTGGGCAAGCTGTGGGACCCGATGTTCCTGCTCGGCCAGCTCACCAGCTCGTCGAACGCCATCGGCCGGGACGCGCCGCTCATCGCCTCCGCGGGCACGCGCGCAGTCGTGGCCCTCATCTCCCTGTTCGGCGTGGGCGTGGCGACCGTGTCCGTCAACATCGCCGCCAACGTGGTGAGCCCGGCCAACGACTTCGCCAACCTCTCGCCACGCCACATCAGCTTCAAGACCGGTGCGCTCATCACCGGCATCCTCGGCATCGTGATGATGCCGTGGAAGCTGCTCTCCAGCGCGGAGACGTACATCTTCAACTGGCTCATCGGCTACTCGGCGCTGCTCGGCCCCATCGCCGGCATCATGATCGCCGACTACTGGCTGCTGCGCCGGAAGGAGCTGGATGTGGCGGACCTGTACCGCCCGAATGGCCGCTACGCGGGCACCAACTGGGTCGCCGTCGTCGCGCTCGTGGTGGGCGTGCTGCCCAACCTGCCGGGCTTCCTCAAGAGCGTGAAGCTCATCGAGGGGCCGCCGGGCTTCTTCGATGAAATCTACGTCTACGCGTGGTTCACGGGCTTCATCCTGGCGGGCGCCGTGTACCTGGCGGGCATGCGGCTGGCTCCCAAGGCCCAGCCGCAGCCGCCTCCCAACGCGGCGGTGTCCTAGCTAGCCGCTCTTCCTGCGCGCGGCCTGGGTCGCCTCCAGGCCGCCGGGAACGAAGTCTGTCCCCTTGGCCACCCGGTCATTCCACGTCTCCATGGGCTTGCCGGTGGGGAGCTCTTCCATGGTGATGCAGTCCGGCACCGGGCACACCAGCTGGCAGAGGTTGCAGCCCACGCACTCGTCGTTGTCCACGAAGGGCACCCGGGCGCCCGGCGTGCCGGCCTTCGCCGTCACCACGCGGTTGGGGATGTCCTTCGGGATGTGCGTGTGGCCAGCCTTGCGCGACTCCTCCTCCGTGCGCCCCGGCACGTGGATGCACTGGTGCGAGCCGTCCATGCAGGCCACGTAGCAAAGCTGGCAGCCGATGCACTTGTCCTCGTTGATCTTCGCCACCAGCTTGTAGGACAGGTCCAGCTCGCCCCAGTCCTGGTACGCGGGAACCGCGCGGCCGCGCAGCTCCATCACCGACTTCATGCCCTTCTCGTCCAGGAAGTTCGAGAGCCCCTCGATCATGTCCTCGACGATGCGGTAGCCGTAGTGCATCACCGCCGTGCACACCTGCACGGAGGTAGCGCCCAGGGCGATGAACTCGGCGGCGTCCTTCCAGTTGGAGATGCCACCGATGCCCGAGATGGCCAGCTTGCCGCACTGCGGATGGCGCGACAGCTGCGACATCAGGTGCAGCGCGATGGGCTTCACCGCCGGACCGCAGTAGCCACCGTTCGTGGAGGCGTTGCCCACGCGCGGCAGCGGCACCATGCGGTCCAGGTCCACGCCCATCAGCGACTTCACGGTGTTGATGAGCGAGAGCGCCGGGACACCCGCGCGCACTGCCGCCTCACCGGGCTCGAGGATGTCGCCCACGTTCGGCGTGAGCTTCACGATGACGGGAACCTGGGCGTACTCCATGGCCCACCGGGCGATCTCCTCCAGCACCTTGGGCTCCTGGCCCACGGCCGAGCCCATGCCACGCTCGCACATGCCGTGGGGGCAGCCGAAGTTGAGCTCCAGGAGGTCCGCGCCGGTGTCCTCGGCCTTGCGGATGATCTCCTTCCACTCCTCCTTCGTCTCCACCATGAGCGAGGCGATGAGGGTGTGCTTCGGGTAGCGCCGCTTCACCTCGCGCATCTCGCGCAGGTTCACCTCCAGCGGCCGGTCGGTGATGAGCTCGATGTTGTTGAGACCCATCAGCCGGGTGCTGCCGTAGTCGATGCCACCGAAGCGGCTCGTCACGTTGACGATGGGGTTGCCCAGCGTCTTCCACACGGCGCCGCCCCAGCCCGCGTCGAAGGCGCGCATGACCTGATCGCCGGTGTTGGTGGGCGGCGCGGAAGCCAGCCAGAAGGGGTTCGGGCTGCGAACCCCACAGAAATCAATCTCCAGATCGGCCATCGCTCTTTACGCTCCTGCCAAGTGCCGTTGAATGTCCCGGACGGCGACTTTCGCTTCCGCGACGGCGTTGACGACTTCCTTGCCTCCGTTGACGCAGTCCCCGCCGCTCCACACCTTGGCGTTGCCGGTGCGGTGCGTGGCCGCGTCCACCTTCACCCGGCCGCGGGAGTCCAGCTCCACGCCCGGGAAGGCCCGAGCCACGCCGGTGGCGCGCTCCTGGCCAATGGCCATGCAGACGAGCTCCACCGGCACCAGCTCCTCGGTGCCCGGCACGGGCTTGCCATCACGGGTGGTGGCCAGCTTCACGCCCACCACCTTTCCATCCTTGTGGACGATCTCCACCGGCTGGCGGTTCTCCACGAGCCGCACGCCGTCCACCCGCGCGCCGTCCAGCTCGTGGGAGTAGCCGCCCATCTCCTTCTCGGAGCGGCGGTACACCATGTCCACCTCGACGCCGAGCAGCGCCAGCTCGTGGGCGATGTCCAGCGCGGTGTTGCCGCCGCCCACCACCATGGCGCGCTTCACGCCCTTCAGCGCGAGGCCTGGCTCCACCTTGATGCGCTCGATGAAGTGGGTGGCGCCGTGGACGCCCTCGCCCTCCTCGCCGGGCACGCCCAGCTTGGAGTCCGCCCCGAGCCCCAGCCCGAGGAACACGGCGTCATGGGACGCGAGCAGCTCCGAGGTGGACACCTGGCCCGGCTCCTTCGCCTGCTCCACCACCTCCACGCCCATGCGCAGCTCGATGCGGCCCAGCGAGAGCACCCACTCGAACTCGCGGAGGGCCTCGGGGCTCTTGAGCTTGTACGGGGCGATGCCCAGCGAGTTGAGCCCGCCGGGGATGGCCTTGCGCTCGTAGATGATGCAGGTGTGTCCCTCCAGCGCGAGCATGCCCGCGGCCGCGATGGACGCGGGGCCCGAGCCCACCAGGGCAATGCGCTTGCCGGTAGAGGGCTTGGCCTGGAAGAGCTCCGGCGTCTTCTCGAGCGTGTTCTCCACCGCGTAGCGCTGCAGCCGGCCGATGTTGATCGGCTCGCGGCCCCAGCCGGTGTAGACGCATGAGCCCGCACACAGCACCTCGACCGGACAGGCCTGGGCACAGCTCTGGCCCAGGATGTTGGCGGTGAGGATGGTGCGCGCGGCGCCCTTCACGTTGCCCGTGCCGATCTTCCGGATGAACTCCGGGATGTTGATGGCGGTGGGGCACGCCTTGATGCACGGCGCGTCCGAGCAATACAGGCAACGGTTTGCCTCGGCCATCGCCTCGCCGAATGTGTAGAGGGGCTTCTTGTCCTTGAAGCCCTCCTCTGCGCGGCCAGTAGGCAGGTCGAAGCGCTTCGGTTCCATGACTCTCATTTCGGTGAAGACCTCAGTGCTCGACTCGAACTACGGGAGCTGCTTGACCATGTTCTCGTAGGTGTCCGGGCGGCGATCCCGGTAGAACTGCCAGGTGCGGCGCACCTCCTCGATCATGTCGAGGTTCATCTCCGCCGTGACGAGCTCGTCCTTGTCCTCACTGCCCACCGCGAGCATTTGGCCGCGCGGATCGCAGAAGTAGCTGGTGCCGTAGAACTTGCCGATGTTCCACGGGGCCTCGGTGCCCACGCGGTTGCTGGCCGCGATGTAGTAGCCGTTGGCCACCGCGTGAGCCGGTTGCTCCAGCTTCCACAGGTACTGGGACAGGCCCGCCACCGTGGCGGACGGGTTGAAGACGATCTCCGCCCCGTTCAGGCCCAGCAGGCGCGCGCCCTCGGGGAAGTGCCGGTCGTAGCAGATGTACACGCCAATCTTCGCGTAGCGCGTCTGGAACGTGGGGTAGCCCAGGTTGCCCGGCTTGAAGAAGAACTTCTCCCAGAAGCCGTTCGTCTGAGGAATGTGGTTCTTGCGGTACTTGCCCAGGTACGTGCCGTCCGCGTCCACCACCGCCGCGGTGTTGTAGTAGACGCCCGCCATCTCTCGCTCGTAGATGGGGATGACCATCGCCATCTGGTACTTCTTGGCGTAGGCGCTCAGCCGCTCCACCGTGGGGCTGTTGGGGATGGGCTCGGCGAGATCGCACCACTTCGGATCCTGCGAGGGACAGAAGTAGGGGCCGTTGAAGACCTCCTGCAGACAGAGGATCTGCGTGCCGCGCTTGCCGGCCTCCTCGATGAGCGGCAGGTGCTTCTCGAACATCGCATCGCGGATCGTCTGCACGGATGCCGACGGATCGTTGATGGGGTTGGACATCTGGATGAGCCCGCCGATGACCTTACGTGCCATGGATTCCTCTTCTAAAGGGGATGGGACCGCGCTCAGCGCAGCAGCGAGCCGTGGGTGGCGCGCTTGATGTACTGGCCGCCGCCCTCGGTCTTCAGCTCGTTCTTCTCGATGATGACTCGGCCACGGGAGAGCACCGTCTCCGTGAAGCCCTGCACCTGGAAGCCCTCGTAGGCGCTGTAGTCCACCTTCATGTGGTGGGTGTGCGGGTTGTTCACGCTGATGGTCTCCTTGCGGTCCGGATCGAAGATGACGATGTCCGCGTCGGAGCCCACGGCGATGGTGCCCTTCTTCGGGAAGAGGCCGAACGCCTTGGCCGCCGCCGTGGACGTGAGCTCCACGAAGCGGTTGAGGCTGATGCGTCCGCCCACCACGCCGCCGTTGTAGACGAGGCTCATCCGGTTCTCGACGCCCGGCGCCCCGTTCGGAATCTTCGTGAAGGAGTCCTTGCCCAGCTCCTTCTGGTCCTTGAAGCAGAACGGGCAGTGGTCCGTGGCGATCGTCTCCAAGTCCCGGAACTTCAGGCCCTGCCACAGCACGTCCTGGTTCCACTTCTCGCGCAGCGCGGGCGTCATCACCCACTTGGCGCCCTCGAAGCCCTCGCGCTCGTAGTAGCTGTGGTCCAGGAAGAGGTACTGGGGACACGTCTCCGCCACCACGTCCACGCCGCGGGCCCGGCCGATCTTCACCTGCTCCAGTGCGTCCGAGCTCGACAGGTGGACGATGTACAGCGGCACCTTGGCCACCTCGGCGATGGCGATGGCGCGGTGCACGCCCTCGGCCTCCATGCGCGTGGGCCGCGTGAGCGCGTGCCACTTGGGCGAAGTCTTCCCGTCCTTCACCGCGCCCTTGATGATCTCGTCGATGACGATGCCGTTCTCGGCGTGCATGCAGATGCGGGTGCCGTTCTCCCCCGCCTGCCGGAACGTGCGGTACAGCGTGCCGTCGTCTACATAGAGGACGCCCGGATACGCCATGAACAGCTTGTACGAGGTGATGCCCTCATCCACCAACCGGCGCATCTCCGGCAGCCGCTCGTCCGGCATGTCGGTGATGATCATGTGGAAGCCGTAGTCGATGGTGGCCTTGCCGCTGGCCTTGTCGTGCCACGCGTCCAGGCCCTTCAGCGTGGACTCGCCCTTGGTCTGGATGGCGAAGTCGATGATGGTGGTGGTGCCGCCGAACGCCGCCGCCTTCGTGCCGCTGGCGAAGTCATCCGCCGACGTGGTGCCGCCGAACGGCATGTCGAAGTGCGTGTGGGGATCGATGCCGCCAGGGAGAACCAGCCGGTTCGAGGCGTCGATCACCTTGTCCGCCTGGACCTTCAGGTCCTTGCCGATGAGGGTGATCTTCTCGCCCTCGATGAACACGTCCGCCACGTAGTCATCCACGGCGGTGACGATGCGGCCGTTCTTGATGAGGATGCTCATGTGCTCCCCTTATGGTTCAGAGCAGACTGAATACCCTGTAGGTAGATGGTGTGGCAAACACTCGGCCCCCCATGCTGGGGGGCTCGACGCGGGTGAGAACGGCCCCATGGCCCGCCGCTGGACCGTCAGGCAGACACACCCGCCGTCCTTGACGCGAAGCGTCCAGCTGAGGGCTCACCTGCATTGACGCTCGGAGCCCGTGCGCGTGGACTTGCCCCCTCTCCTTCCCTTGGAGGTGTCATGCGCGGACGCTGGCTCCTGAGCCTGCTGGGCTCTCTGCTGTTCCTCACGGCGTGCGGCTCGGAGGACAAGCCGCCCGAGACCGGATGCACCGGGAGCGGAGGACTCGGAACGCTCCAGCTCATCGTCACCGGGCTGCCCAATCCCGCGGCCGCGAAGATTCAGGTGAAGGACTCGCACCTGACCCGTCTCCAGGAGGGAGCCGGGGAGCTGAGCTGGCCTCAGGGGACTGTGGAGATCCTTCCGCAGACCGTCGCACCGTTTCAGGAGCCGGTGAGAACAGCCTATCGGGGAGTGGCCTCGTCCTCCTCCGCCTGCGTGCGGGGCGGTGAGCGCACCGAGGTGACGGTGACGTACTCTCCCATTGCCAGCAGCGGGAAGCTGTGGACCAGCAACGGCTCGGGCGGCACGGCGCCCCTGCTTGGATTCGCCTCGACGCTGCTGAGCGCCAGCGGCAGCCCCGCCGCCACGGTGGCGGCCACCACCGGAGGCGCGGACGGCTCCGCGTTCGACAAGGAGGGCAACCTGTGGGTGGTCGGCGGCACCACCGCGGATCCGCCGGTGCTCAGGCTCCCCGCGAGCATTCTGGGCAGCTCGGGCCAGAAGGCCGCGGACATCACCTTGAAGGGCGGCCCCCTCGAGGGCGGCTTCCCCCGCGCCCGCGCGCTGGCCTTCGACGCGAGCGGCAACCTCTGGGTCTCCG
Organism: Hyalangium minutum; assembly: GCF_000737315.1. Taxonomy (GTDB): domain Bacteria; phylum Myxococcota; class Myxococcia; order Myxococcales; family Myxococcaceae; genus Hyalangium; species Hyalangium minutum. The sequence continues at coordinate 138,843 of NZ_JMCB01000020.1, read as the reverse complement.
TGGTCTTCAACAATAAGATCGTCCGCTACACCCCGGACCAGCTCACCGCCAGCGGCAGCCCCACGCCCGGCGTCGAGCTCACTGGGCTCGACGGGCCCTCGGGGCTGGCGTTCGACGCGGGCGGCAACCTGTGGGTCGCCTTCACTGGCTCGGACCGGGTGGCCCGCTACAACGCGAGCCGCCTCACGGCCTCGTCCACCGCGGCTCCGGACCTCGTCATCCAGGGCAGGACACCCGGGCCTGTCTTCGCCGACCTCCGCGCGCCCTCGGGCCTGGCGTTCGACGCGAACGGCAACCTGTGGGGCACCTTTGATGGCACCTTCGCCCGGCTCACCCCCGCCGACCAGCAGGGCTCAGGCGAAGTCACCCTCACGCCCTCGGTCCTGATCAGCCTCACCGTCACCGCGCTCCCGGACGGGATTGTGTTCGACGAGGGCCGAGGCATGTGGTTCGCGCTTCGGGCGGGGGAGTTCGGCCGGTTCGGCCCGGATCAGCTCCTCAGCTCGGGCGAAAAGTCCCCCACGACGGTCATCACCAGTCCGGACGTCGGCTACGCAGGCTGGTTCTCCTTCTACCCCGCCCCTGCCGACCTGCCGCTGTACCACCGGCTCCCGCTCTGAGCCCTCCCTCCCCAGGCGCGCGGCCCCTTCGAAAACGACTTTTCACCACAATGTGGGCGCAGGCACGCAACTTTCCCCCACCATGTGGGATAATTCAGGCAAAGCATCACCTTTCAAAGCAAAGGTTTGCAGGAGCCTCCCATGACTTCCATCCACCGCAACCAGAGCGCGTTCAGCCCGGCCAGCACCACCGCCGCGCGCGCCACCCCCGAGTCCAAGTCCCTGAATCCCATCGGGAAGTTGGTGGACCTGGCCAAGGACGGCATCGCCGACATTCCCCGCTTCGTGAAGATGGGCCTGGACGTGTTCGAGGCCGCGCACGGAGCGGAGCTGAACAAGCTGTTCGGCGGTGACGCCAAGCCGGACCGCCTGAACGACGGGAAGCTCGTGGGCACGCAGGGCCAGACGTTCCCGCCCGGCACCCCGCTGAGCCAGATCCCCGGCGTCACGCCGAAGAACAACCCGAACCCCTCGGAGACCCTCCTCTACGTCAACGGCATCATGACGCCGCTGGATGGCCAGATGAAGGAGATGCAGTCCATCGCGGAGACCTCGGGCGCCAAGGTGGTGGGCATCCACAACGCCACCCAGGGCCTGACGGCGGACCTGGCCCAGTGCGTGACGGACAAGCTCGACAAGGGCACCAACCCCGCCGTGGACACGCTGGCCGACACCGTCTACTCGGAGCTGAAGGCCGGCCGCGACGTGCACCTGATGGGCTACAGCCAGGGCGGCCTCATCACCGCGCGCGCCCTCTTTGATGTGGAGAAGCGGCTGCGCGCCGAGGACGGGATGTCCAAGGATCAGGTGGAGAACCTGATGAGCCACCTCAAGGTGGAGACCTTCGGGGCTGCCTCGACGAAGTACCCGGACGGGCCGCAGTACGTGCACTACGTCAACAACGCGGACCCCGTGCCCACGCTCACGGGCCTGGGCGGCAGCTTGGATCCGCTCCAGTTCCTGAAGGACGCGGGCAAGGGCGCGGTGGTGCACCGCTTCACGGACGGCAACCTCAACCCGATCAGCAACCACATGCTGGACACCCTCTACATGAAGCACCGGGTGTCCTTCGACGAGGCCCGCGCTGGCCAGTTCTAGTCTTGAAGGCACAGGGGTCCTGCTGCCCGCTTGACCGGGCTTGCCGCCTGGCCGTCTGATCTCCGGCCATGCGCTCGCTCCTGACGATTGGCCTTCCGCGTTGTGGGTCCACGTCCTCCCTGCGGCTGCTGCCGCTCGGAGCGCTGCTGGTGCTGGTGGCTTGCGGCGATAAGGCCCCCCCTCCCCCCGAGCCCACGCCGGAGAACCCGGTGCCTTCGGTGCCCACCCCCCCGGTCTCCGAGGCCGCCGAGTACCCCGAGTCCCTGCTCTGCCCTGAGTCCTCTGGCTCGGATCCCCTGTGCGGCACGCCCTATGCGGTGGCGAGCGCGATGAGCGCCGAGGAACTGCAGACCCGCTACAACACGGGCCTCGCGGCCTGGCGCTACGAGGGCACGCGCGGCTCCTGCGCCAGCTGCCACAGCCCAGATGCCATCGAGCTGGCGCGTGTCGGGTACACGGACGCAGATGTGCTCCGGCGCGCCGCCACCCATGTCGACAGCGCCCGGGCCCAGGCCATCGTCGGCCTCGTCCATGTGCAGCGGCAGCGCTACGACATGAAGCGCCTGCTGCACCCCGCGCGCTTCCGGCCGCTCCAGCCCGCCTACGAGCCCTTCGCCGCCAAGACACAAGGCCTGCCCGTCCATGACTCGCGCGCCCAGAGCGAGCGGGACGAGCTCTTCATGGACCACCTGCTCAACGACCGGAAGTTGCTGTGGGCCACCGGCCGCATCGACTCGCTGGAGAAGGCCCGCCAGGCCTATGAGGAGCTGCTCGCCATCGACCTGCGCCAGCTGCGCCTGGGCCTGCCGTTCGACCACCTCTCCGAGGATGGCTTCCATGGCGAGGAGCACCGCTCCGTCTTCGAGTGGTTCCCGGACATGGCCACCCAGCCCAAGCCCAGCGCGAGCGCCGAGTGGTACCGTCTGGTGGACGCGTACCTGTCCGACCCGAGCGACCGCAACCTCTGGGGCTACTACGACGCCGTCCCCGCGCTGACGGCGTGCAACCCGGATCTGGCCGGCGCCAACCTCGCGGACTACCCGCGCGCCTGTGAGTGGATGCGCCTGAAGTACCGCTCGCTCCAGGTCTTCCAGCACATGCTGCGTCACGGCACCCTGCGCTACCCCGAGCTGCTTGTGGACGAGCGCACCGGCTCCGAGCCCGTGCCCCTGCGCAACCACCTGGAGAAAGTCATCGCCCGCAACCCCATCTGGGAGACGGGGGACTTCCTGCGCATCCAGCCCCTGGCGCGCAGGCTCCCGGTGACGTGCGACGACGGAGCGCACCCGTGCACCGTGCTGCCCCCCGTCGTCGACCAGACCATCCACAGCGAACCCTCCTATACGGAGGCCCGCATCAAGCAGAGCGAGGTGTTCCAGCAGACCTGGTTCCTGATGTCGTTCCAGCGGGATCCGGCGCTGCTCTACGAGGGCGACAGCTTCGCCACCTTCATCGGGGACTACCTGGAGTCCGTCCTGCTGCCCTACTACGACGTGCACCACGCCTTCGTCGTCGCGAAGATGGCGGTGGAGAAGTCGGCGGCGCGCGACTGGATGGATGCGCCGGGCTTCCGCGCGGGCACGGGGAAGATCGCCAGCGTGCGCACCTTCAGCTTCAAGCAGCTGCGCGACAACTTCAGCCCGCCCCCCGCCGACAGCCGCCGGCGCCCAGTGCATAACCGGATGTTCGCCAACTTCGCCCGGATGTTCATCTACCTGGTGGAGGAGGACCTGAAGAAGACGGGTGAGATCTTCGACCGCGACGAGGTGCTCTACGCCGTCCGCTTCATGCGCACGTGGATTCAGCAGCTGGAGGGCGCGGAGGACGCGCAGCTCAACGCGCGCGTGCTGTCCATCGAGTCGCTGGCGAAGTCCGCGCGGGAGCTGCGCACCGCCGAGAACCGCACCCAGAACCCCGGCACAGGGCTGCAGCCCAACGGGCGGTGGGCGGAGTTCTCCACCCCCTACGGTGGCTGAGGCGCGACGTCCCGGCTCCCCAGAGCAAGGAGGCCTGAGTTCCCTTCCCTGCCTCGGAGGGAAGCAGGCAGGGCTGGAGCGGCTTGAAGTAGAGTCGCCGCCGTGAACTCTCTGGTGCTGCGCCTGGTCTGTGGGTTGCTCTTCGCCGCGCTCGTGCTCGGGATGGTGGTGCATCCGCCCACCAACTTCTCCCAAGGGCTCGGCATGCTGCTGCCCGGGGCCTTCTTGCTGAGCGTGGCCCTCAAAGGCCCGCGCCGCTCCCTTGTCCCCAAGAAGCGCGGCCCGGCCACCCCACCTTCTGCGGCCGAGCCCCCCCAGCCTTGAGCCTGGGTGCTACGCGCTCCGCAGGCGTCGCGCGGAGCCCCTCGCTCAACGGCATTGCGCGGCGCAGCGGTGCAGCGTAGGGAACGCCTGCCCATGTCCGCGACCGCTCAATTGCTCGAAGCCGTTCGGAAGGAAGCCCGCCCCGGCATCTGGTCCCAAGGAGTGAACCTCGCTCGCTCGGGGGCCGTGGCGCTCCAGTCCCGCTCCGCCACTGAAATCGAGATGAGGGTGCGAGCCGCAGGTCGCTCGGTGCCTCTCACGGTCGTCCTGTATCCAGGCGACGAGGCCTGGGAGTGTGACTGCCCGGGCCGCGTGGATCCGTGCGAGCACGTGGTGGCGGCGGCCATCTCGCTCCAGCAGGCGGAGACGCAGGACACGCCGATGGTGACGACCGCCAGCCGGTGGTCTCGCGTCGTGTACCACTTCACCCGGGTTCCTGGTGGGTTGGAGCTGCACCGCACGCTCGCACACGCGGAGGGGAAGGAGGAGCCCCTGGAGGGGAGCCTCGCCGCACTGATGTCCCAGCCGGCCCAGGCCGCGCAGCTGCAGGTGGAGCAGGCGGATCTGGTCACGGATCGCCTGCTGGAGCGGCGCCTGCGCGGGGCGCTCTCGCCCGAGAAGCTCGATGCGCTCCTCACGGCGCTCCAGCCCGCGCGCAACGTGCTGCTGGATGGACGGCCCGTGGCTGTCTCGGAGGAGGCCGTCCTGCCCCGAGCGGTCGTGGAGGACCGGGGGGCGCAGCTCGTTGTGACCATCACGCGCGATCCTCGCATCGTGGAGGTGCTCAGCCCGGGGGTGGCCCTGGCCGGCGACGCGCTGGCCCGCCTGGGCGAGATGTCGATGACGGGGCCGTGGCTGCAGAGCCTGCCGCTCGTCCGCACCTATGGGGCGGAGCAGCTTGGCGAGGTGGCCTCGAAGGTGCTCCCGGAGTTGGCCCGGCGGCTTCCCATCGAGGTGCGCAGCAAGCGCCTGCCGCCCATCGATCGCGACCTGAAGCCGCGCATCCAGCTGGAGCTCCAGCAGCTGGAGGCGGGCCTGTCGGTGCTGCCGACGCTCGTCTATGGCGCGCCGCCGTCGGTGCGAATCGACAACGGCCGCATGGTGTATCTGCGAGGCGCGGTGCCGCTGCGCGATGAGGCGCTGGAGCAGCGGCTCGTGCACCAGCTGCGGGACGAGCTGAACCTGGTTCCTGGGCGGCGGCTGACGGTGGCAGGCCCGGAGATGGTGCGCTGGGCGGACAAGCTCCGGCGCTTCCGTGGAGACCTGACGGGAGACGCGGCGGGGCTGGTGAGCCCGGACGTCCGGCTCAAGCCGCTGCTCAAGGTGGACGCGGGCGCCACGGGGGCAGGGATTCCCGACGTGCGCTTCACGCTCGAGTTCCAGGTGGAGGGCGGCAAGGGCGGGCCGCAGACGGTGGACGCGGCGGCGGTGGTGCGAGCGTGGTCGGAGGGGCTGGGGCTGGTGCCGCTGGAGGGCGGAGGCTGGGCGCCACTGCCTCGGGCGTGGCTGGACAAGAATGGCCAGCGCGTGGCGGATCTGCTGGCCGCGCGGCAGGCGGATGGCAAGGTGTCCAACCACGCGCTGCCCGAGCTGAGCGCGCTGTGCGAGACGCTGGAGCAGCCGCCTCCGCCGGGGCTCGACAAGCTCGCGCCGATGATCGAGGGCTTCGAGAAGCTCCCGCCGCCGTCGCTGCCGGGAGACCTCACGGCGACGCTGCGCCAGTACCAGCAGCAGGGCGTGAGCTGGCTGGGCTTCCTGCGGTCCGCGGGGCTGGGCGGAATCCTGGCGGACGACATGGGCCTCGGAAAGACGCTGCAGACGATCTGCGTGCTGGGGCGTGGCTCGCTCGTGGTGTGCCCGACGAGCGTGCTGCCGAACTGGGCCGCGGAGCTGCAGCGCTTCCGTCCCTCGCTCAAGGTCTGCACGTACCACGGGCCGGGCCGCACGCTGGACGAAGCCGCCGACGTGACGCTCACCACCTACGCCATCCTGCGGCTGGATGCGGCGGCGCTCTCGGGGCGCACGTGGGACACGGTGGTGCTGGACGAGGCCCAGGCCATCAAGAACCCGGACAGCCAGGTGGCGCGCGCGGCGTTCGGGCTGAAGGCGAACTTCCGGTTGGCGCTCAGTGGTACGCCGATGGAGAACCGGCTGGAGGAGCTCTGGAGCCTGATGCACTACGCGAACCCGGGGCTGCTCGGGGGCCGTCGGCAGTTCGAGGACAAGGTGGCGCGGCCGATCGCGGAGGGACAGGCCGACGCGGCGGACCGGCTGCGGCGGCGCATCCGCCCGTTCGTGCTGCGGAGACTCAAGCGGGACGTGGCGCCCGAGCTGCCGCCGCGCACTGAGTCGGTGATGCACGTGTCGCTGGATGAGCGGGAGCGCTCGGTCTACGACGCGATCATGGCGGCGACGCGCAAGGAAGTGGTGGCGCTGCTGAGCGAGGGTGGCAGCGTCATCAAGGCGCTGGAGGCCCTGCTCCGGCTGCGCCAGGCGGCGTGCCATCCGGCGCTCGTGCCAGGGCAGCAGGCGAACACGTCCTCGAAGGTGCAGACGCTGGTGGAGGCGCTCACCACGGCGGTGTCGGACGGGCACAAGGCGCTGGTGTTCTCGCAGTGGACCTCGCTGCTGGACCTGATCGAGGCGCCGCTGAAGGGCGCAGGGATTGGCTTCGAGCGCCTGGATGGCTCGACACCGAACCGCGGCGAGGTGACGTCTCGCTTCCAATCCGCCGAGGGCGCGCCGGTGATGCTGATGTCGCTGAAGGCAGGCGGCACGGGCTTGAACCTCACGGCGGCGGACCACGTGTTCCTGATGGATCCGTGGTGGAACCCGCAGGTGGAGGCGCAGGCGGCGGACCGCGCCCACCGCATCGGACAGGAGCGTCCGGTGATGGTGTACCGGCTGGTAGCGCAGGGAACGGTGGAGGAGCGCATCCTCGGATTACAGGAGAAGAAGCGCGCCCTGTTCGAGGCCGCCCTGAGCGAAGCGGCGGCCGCCACGGCCATCACCCGCGAGGACCTGCTCGAGCTGTTCGCCTGACGGGCGCGCAAGCCCAGTCCCTGTCGGTACTGTCCCCTGGCATGCTGTTCGGAAATGTCGGGGGTTTTGGGGCCTAAAAAGTCCCGACATTTCCGAACAGGGCTGCAACGGGTCGGCTCCAGGGCGACAGAGCTTGAATGTCCACAGCACTGGTACAGGTTCCTCCCCTAGGAGTTTGAACGGGCTGCCCTACCTACTAAGTTGGCTACATAACCCCATTGATCACGACACTGGGGATAAGCCCAGGGCAGCGAGCGGAGGAGTGGATGACCACCATCGCAGAGGACCTGATCGAGCAGGGATGGATGAAGGGTGTAGCCCGAGGACGTGCCGACAGTGTGCTGCGCATTCTGTCCAAGCGGGGCATCCCCGTGGATGACGGAACCCGTCAGCGCATCCTGGGATGCACCGAACTGGAGACACTCGACCAGTGGTTCGATCGAGCGTTGACCGTCACGCGCCTCTCGGACCTCATGGGCAACGGTTAAGTCAGGCTGCAGCCTCGGCGGGACCGTTCCGCCGCACCTGCGCGAGCGCGGCGGTGACCACCTCAGGACCCGCGCTGGGCTTGTGCACGTTCTCGCTCAGGTACCGGCGCCAGGCGCGCGCCCCCGGCAGTCCCTGGAACAGCCCCAGCATGTGCCGGGTGATGGCGCTCAGCGGTGCTCCCTGCTTCAGGCGCTCCTCCATATAAGGAAGCATCGCCTCCACCACCGCGTGCCGGTCCCTCGGCGCCGCCGTGGAGCCGAAGAACCGCCGATCCGCGTCGGCCATGATGTACGGGTTCTCGTACGCCGCCCGGCCAATCATCACCCCATCCACGTGCTGCAAGTGCTCCGCTGCTGCGTCCAGCGTCTTCACCCCACCGTTCAAGCTGATGTCCAGGTGCGGGAACTCCGCCTTCAGCCGGTGCACCAGCTCGTAGCGCAGCGGCGGAACGTCCCGGTTCTCCTTCGGGCTCAGCCCCTGCAGCCACGCCTTGCGCGCGTGAATGATGAACCGCTGGCAGCCCGCCGCCGACACCTGCTTCACGAAGTTCAAGATCGTCGGCCACTCCTCCATTTCGTCGATGGCCAGCCGTGACTTCACCGTCACCGGGATGCGCACCGCCTCGCGCATCGCCCCCACCAACCGCGCCACCAGCTCCGGCTCCGCCATCAGGCACGCGCCGAACCGCCCCGACTGCACCCGGTCGCTCGGGCAGCCGCAGTTGAGGTTGATCTCGTCGTACCCCCACTCCTCGCCAATGCGCGCGGCCTGCGCCAGCTGCTCGGGCTCCGAGCCCCCCAGCTGAAGGGCCACCGGATGCTCCGCCGGCGAAAAACCCAGGAGCCGCTCGCGGTCACCATGGATGACGGCGCCCGTGGTCAGCATCTCCGTGTAGAGCAGCGTGTGCTGGCTGATCTGGCGGTGGAAGAACCGGCAGTTCCGGTCCGTCCAATCCATCATCGGAGCCACACACAGGGGCATAGGATAGGACAGCATCAGACGCATCTACCTCGGTTTCCCGGCTTCGCCCACCCCTTCTCTCAGACAGGCGCCCTCTCCCAGGCCTGCTCTCCGGCCAGGGCTAACGCCGTGTGTCACGCCGCTTCTGCTGGCGGGCCTGCTCCGCCCGAAGCGCGCCTCCAATCCGCTTGCCCGCCACCAGGGTCACCTTCGAGACCGGGTTCCCCATCTTCTTGGGCTGGATGGGGCGCCACTTGTACTGGGTGTTGCCGAAGGGCTTGGAGTTCATGGTGTCGGTCCTCGCAGGCTCGTTTACCGACAACCTGTGCAGTCACCTGGGCCATCCGGTAGCCCGGGTGCGCGCTCGCTCGGCAGCCTCCGGCTCGCATATGGTGGCGCCCGCACCAACGCGAGGGGACGTGATGGGGAGCGAGATCACCAGCGGGCACGGAGCTCCGGCACAAGCGCCCCAAGGGAAGCGCTGGCTCAAATCGCACCACCTGTACGCGGCCGTCATCATCGCCGCCATCGCCGGCGTCATCGTCGGGCTCGCCGCCCCCGAGTTCGCCAAGTCCCTCAAGCCGCTGGGCACCGGCTTCGTCGGCCTCGTGAAGATGATGATCAGCCCCATCATCTTCTGCACCATCGTGCTCGGGGTGGGCTCGGTGCGGCAGGCCGCGAAGGTGGGGCACGTCGGCGGCCTGGCGCTGGGCTACTTCGTGACGATGTCCACGTTCGCGCTCGCCATTGGCCTCGTCGTGGGCAACCTGCTCCACCCTGGCTCGGAGCTCCAGCTCACCGACGCCCTGCGCGGCGCGGGCGCCAAGGCCAGCACCGGCGAGGCCAGGAGCACCACGGACTTCATCCTCGGCATCATCCCCTCCACGCTCGTGTCCCCGCTCGTCTCCGGCGAGGTGCTCCAGGCGCTGTTCGTGGCGCTGCTCGTGGGCTTCGCCGTGCAGGGCATGGGCGAGTCCGGCGCCCCCATCCTCCGCACCATCGGCTACTTCCAGCGCCTCGTCTTCAAGGTGCTGGCGATGGTCATGTGGGCCGCCCCCATCGGCGCGTTCGGCGCCATGGCCGCCGTCGTCGGCGCCACGGGCATCGACGCCCTCAAGAGCCTGGCCGTCATCATGGTGGGCTTCTACGTCACTTGCTTCATCTTCGTCTTCGGCGTGCTGGGCACCGTGCTCAAGCTCTCCACGGGCCTCTCCGTCTTCCGGCTCCTGCGCTACCTGGGCCGCGAGTTCCTCCTCATCCTCTCCACCTCGTCCTCGGAGACCGCCCTTCCCCGGCTCATCGCCAAGATGGAGCACCTGGGCGTCTCCCGGCCCGTCGTGGGCGTCGTCGTCCCCACCGGCTACTCGTTCAACCTCGACGGCACGGCCATCTACCTCACCATGGCCTCGCTCTTCATCGCCGAGGCGCTCGGCAAGCCGCTGGTGCTCAGCGAGCAGATCTCCCTGCTGGTGTTCATGATCATCGCCTCGAAGGGCGCCGCCGGCGTAACGGGGGCGGGCATCGCCACGCTCGCGGGCGGCCTCCAGTCCCACCGGCCAGACCTCGTGGACGGCGTGGGCTTCATCATCGGCATCGACCGCTTCATGTCCGAGGCCCGCGCCCTGACGAACTTCGCCGGCAACGCCGTGGCCACCGTGCTCATCGGCGCGTGGACGCGCGAGCTCGACAAGCCTCGCGCCGAGCAGGTGCTCGCGGGCGCGCTCCCCTTCGATGAGCAGCACCACGAAGCGGCCGAGGCCCATGGCACCGCGCACGCTCCCGCGGGAAGCCACTGAGCCGCCCCGGCCTATGCGCGCCGGTCAGTACCAGTTGCGCACGCGCACCTCGACGCCCGCGTCCGTGCCCACGAGCCGGGTGAACGCGTCCATGTCGCTTCCGCGGAAGTGGTACGGGTAGACGATCTTCGGCTTGAACTCGCGCACCGCGTCCGCCGCTTGCTCCACCGTCATCGTGAAGGGCAGGTTCATCGGGATGAAGGCCACCTCGATGTCGCGCAGCTGCCGCATCTCCGGGATGTCCTCCGTGTCCCCCGCGATGTAGATGCGCTTGCCTCCCATCGTCAGCACGTAGCCATTGCCCCGGCCCTTCGTGTGGTACTGGAGGCGGTCCGCCGTGAGGTTGTACATGGGAATGGCCTCCACGCCGACGCCCGCCACGCTCGTCGTCGCTCCGTTGGCCAGCACCTGCGTCACCGCCTGCAGCTCCGCGGGCAGCATGTCCTTTACGGCCTGCGGCGCGATGATCACCGTGTCCGTCTGCACGAGGGCCTTCAGCGTGTCCGCGCTCAGATGGTCGCCGTGGATGTCCGTGATGAAGATGACCTGCGGCGCCGGCAGTCCCGTGAACCGCTCCGCGCCCCCCACCGGGTCCACGTAGAACAGCTTGCCCTGCCACTGCATGACGAAGGTGGCGTGATTGACGGGGTGGATGATCAGATCCCCCTGCGAAGTCGCCACCGCGTCTCCCGAGAGGGTCGGCTCGGACGGAGGATCAACCACCTCTGGAGACGATGTACACGCGGACAGCGTCAGCACGATTCCCAAGGCAAGTGACCGAACCGAGCGCATGAGGGTCCTCTCTTCGGGCTCTGAGAGCCCTGGGCTTTCACCGGCTCAGGGTGCGGACTCCTTCAGAGGGTGGCAAGGCATCTTCCCAGCCTGCTTCCAGAACAACGGAATTCTACCTCCTGACTGTTAATCTCATTTTATCATAAAACGAGAATGCGCTTGATCTGCCATCAAGCCGGAGGAAATCCCCCATGCGCATTCGCTGAAGGCGCAGAGCCCCGAGTTCCTCCGCGGCGCGGGCGACGTGCACTTCAAGCGCGGCCTGGTGGACACCCTGGGCAAGGGCCACGAGCGCGTGCAGCAGACCCTCAATGGCATTCCCGTGTTCGGCGGCGAGGCCATCCTCCACCTGGACAAGAACGGCGCCGTCGAGGCCGTCACCGACCGGCTCGAGCGCGACCTCAAGGTCGACACCACTGCGAAGCTGAGCTCGAACGAGGCCGTGCAGCTGGCACTGGGCTACCAGAAGGAGTCCCTCAGCCAGACGACCCCGAAGGCGGACCTGCAGATCCTCGCCCAGGACAAGGTCGGCCGGCTGACGTGGCGCGTGCAGATGGACACCGTGAACGCCAAGGGCGAGCGCTCACTGCCCGTGCTCTTCATCGACGCGCAGTCGGGTGAGCTCGTCTCTTCGTACGACAACCTGAAGACGGCCAAGAACCGCAAGACGTACACGGCCGCCACCCGCACCTCGCTGCCCGGCACGCTGCTGCGCTCCGAGGGCCAGGGCCCCGTGAGCGACGCGGTGGCCAACCAGGCGCACGACAACGCGGGCTTCGTGTACGACTTCTACTTCAGCAAGTTCGGGCGCGACAGCTACAACGGCACCGGGGGCATCCTCTCCTCGACCGTGCACTACAGCCGCAACTACGTGAACGCGTACTGGGACGGCACGCAGATGGTGTACGGCGACGGCGACGGCTCGCAGTCCACGGCGCTGACGGTGCTCGACGTGGTGGGCCACGAGCTGACCCACGCCGTCACTGACACCTCGTCGGACCTCGTCTACGCGAACGAGTCGGGCGCCCTGAACGAGGCCATGTCCGACGTCTTCGGCACCTCCATCGAGGCCTTCCGCGACGGCGTGGTGAGCGCGAACACCTGGAAGGTGGGCGAGGAGTGCTGGACGCCTGGCACCGCGGGCGATGCGCTGCGCTACATGAACGACCCGGCGCTGGCGGGTGACTACGACTACTACCCCACGCGCTACACGGGCACCTCGGACAACGGCGGCGTGCACTGGAACTCGGGCATCGCCAACCTGGCCTTCTACCTGATGGTCTCCGGCGGCAGCCACCCGCGCGGCAAGACGACCACGGTGGTGACGCCGCTGGACTCCAACCCGACCCTCAGCATCCAGAAGGGCGCGGCCATCTTCTACCGGGCCAACACGGTGTACCTGACCGCGGGCAGCACCTTCTCCGACGCGCGCGGCGCCACCGCGCAGGCGGCCACGGACCTGTACGGCTCGGCTGCCGCCGCCTCGGTGAACGCGGCCTGGACCGCGGTGGGCGTGGCCGCTCCGCCGACCTGGACGGTGCTCACCACCCTCAACAACGTGTCGGGCGCCAAGAGCAGCAGCACGAACTACACCACCGCCACGCCGGCGGGTGCGACCGCGCTGAAGTTCCAGATGGCTGGTGGCACGGGTGACGCCGACCTGTACGTCCGCTTCGGCAGCGCGCCCACCACCACCACCTATGACTGCCGCTCCGCGGGCGCGACCACCGCCGAGTCGTGCATCATCAACGCGCCGAAGGCGGGCACGTACTACGTCCTCATCAAGGGCTACACGGCCTACTCCGGCGTCACCTACACGGTGAGCTCCGGCCAGTAATCCCAAGCTGCAGAGAAGTCTCCGCCGGCGCGGCTGCCTCTAAAGGTGGCCGCGCGGGTGTCTTTTGGGAGCGTCGGGGCGGTGTCAGTCCATGATGACGATGACACCGGCATCGATCGGGGTGGGCGTGGCCGTCTTCACGCGGCACTCGCAGGTGCCCTTGTCGGCCGGCCCACCATCCTTCCTCTTGAAGAACTTGCAGTACATCTCCGTGTCCTCGCCGCATAGCGCCGCAGCTGCGGACTGATCACAGTCCGAGTCCGCCGTGCACTCGCCTCGCCAGGGCACGCCCCCATCCCCTGCGGGAAGGGGCTCCGTGGGCAGGGGTTCCGCAGGCTCCGCCACGCCAATCCCCAGGTCCGCGGAGTGCTCGCTCAGCGAAGCGCTCGGGTCCTGCGCCGTCACACCACAGGCACTGGGGGCCACCAGCACCATCCAAGCGCCCAGCAGCACCACCCCACCCAAGGCCGCGCGGCGCGGGTGCGCCCTCTTCGTCGAAGAACTGTCGGACATGAATATCTCCCGGAAATACCTGTATAACACTTAAATCCAGTTCTCGCATTCGCAGGGAACAGCCAGCCGAGGGGAGCGGTTGTCGGGTGGCGCAAGTGGGCTGTCAGGGGTAAGCCCCCCTGAAGCCTGAACCGGCTCTCTTCTCTTACATGGCCAGCACCCTCCCACCTTCTCCTCGGCCCGCGCCCCCCGCGCCCCGGACGGAGGCACTCCCAGCCGGCACGCTTCTGGCCGAGCGCTTCACGCTTGAGGCCTTCGTGGAGAAGGGCGGCATGGGCACCATCTACCGCGCCACCGACTCCGTCTCCGGCCAGCCCGTGGCCCTCAAGCTGCTCCACGTCGAGAGCGCCGAGGCCCTCCAGCGCTTCTCTCGCGAGGCCGCCGTCCTCTCCCAGCTGCGCCACCCGGGCATCGTCTCCTACGTCGCCCATGGCTCCACTCCCGGCGCCGGCCCCTTCCTCGCCATGGAGTGGCTGGAGGGAGAGAACCTGGCCCAGCGCCTCGCACGCGAGCCCTTGAGCCTCACGGAGTCCCTGGCCCTGCTGCGCCAGGCCTCCGAGGCACTCGCCCTGGCCCACCAGCGCGGCGTCATCCACCGAGACATCAAGCCCTCCAACCTCTTCCTGCGCCGGGGGCGCCCCGAGGACGTCGTCCTGTTGGACTTCGGCCTGGCCCGTCACGAGGTGCCCTCGATGGCGCTCACCGCCAGCCAGATGGTGCTCGGCACTCCGGGCTACATGGCGCCGGAGCAGATCTCCGCTCAAGCGCCGCTCACGCCCAGCGCCGACCTGTTCTCCCTGGGCTGTGTCCTCTACGAGTGCCTCACCGGCAGGCCACCTTTCTCCGCGCCCCACTTCGTGGCTGCGCTGGCGAAGATCCTCTTCACCGAGCCGGAGGGCCTGCGCACCCTGCGCCCGGAGCTGCCCGCAGCCCTGGAGGAGCTGCTCCATCGCCTGTTGGCGAAGGCGCCCGAGCGCCGCTTCCCCGACGCCTCCGGGCTGCTGGCGGCCCTGGACTCCCTGCAGAGCCGCCTGCGGCCTGATTCCAAACCCGCACTGTCCACCGGCACCGCGCCCCTGCCGCTGACGGGCTCCGAGCAACACTTGGTGAGCGTCCTGCTGGCCGCGCCTCGCACTCCGGCCGCTCAGCCTCCCGGGCCCGAGGTTGAAGACTCGCGCCGGATGCTCCGGGACACGCTCCGCACGCTGCTAGCGCCCCACGGTGCCCAGGTGGAGCTGCTCGCCAATGGCTTCCTGGTGGCCACCCTCCGGGCCACCCACGGCTCCGCCACGGATCCGGCCACCCTGGCGGCGCGCTGTGCCCTGCTCATCCAGGAGCGCTGGGCCGAGGCCGCCGTCGTGCTCACCACGGGCCGGGGCCAGCTCGCGCCCCACGTCCCCGTGGGCGAGGCCATGGACCGCGCGGGCCAACTGCTGCGCCAGATGGAGTCGCTGCCCTCGGACTCCTCGGCCCGGGTGATGCTGGATGAAGTCACCGCGGGGCTGCTGGGCTCTGGCTTCCAGCTCGCCCGGCCGCAGCCCGAGCTGTTCCTGCTGCTCGGCGAGACCCTGGGCGCGGACGCCTCGCGGCCCCTGCTGGGCAAGCCGACCCCGTGCGTGGGCCGCGAGCAGGAGCTGACCCTGCTGGAGCTGGCCTTCAACACCTGCGTGCAGGAGCCCCAGGCGCAGGCCGTGCTGGTGAAGGCTCCGGCGGGCACGGGCAAGTCCCGGCTTCGCCACGAGTTCCTCCGCCGCCTGGAGCACCAGGGGCACACGGTGCGGGTGCTGGTGGGCCGGGGCGATCCGATGAGCGCGGGCTCGGCCGATGGGTTGATCGGGCAGGCGCTGCGCTGGCACTGCGCCATCACGGGCACCGAGCCCCTCGAGACCCGCCGGGCCCTGCTGGCCCAGCACCTTGGCCGTCACCTGCCCGCGGCGCAGGCGCAGGAGACGCTCGAGTTCCTCGGGGAGCTGTGTGGCATTCCCTTCCCGGACACGCAGAGCCCCCGGCTGCGCGTGGCCCGGGGAGATCCGCAATTGATGAGCACGCTGGTGGGCCGAGCGTTCGTGGCCTTCCTGCGCGAGGAGTGCGCCCACCAGCCCGTGCTGTGGGTGCTAGAGGATCTGCACTGGGGCGATGCGCTCAGCGTCCGGCTCATCGACGAGGCGCTGCGGGAGCTGGCCGAGCAGCCACTGATGGTCCTCGCGCTGGCCCGGCCCGAGGTGGAAGAGCTCTTCCCGAGCCTGTGGGCGCAGCGGCTGCAAGAGGTGCCGCTCCGGGGACTGAACCGCAAGGCGGGCGCGCGGCTGGTGCGCGAGGTGCTCGGCCCGCAGGTGCCCGATGCGCTCATTGACCGGCTGGTGGAGCAGGCCGCTGGCAATGCCCTCCTCCTGGAGGAGCTCATCCGCGGCGCGGCGGAGGGGCGAGGAGAGGCGGCGCTACAGACCGTGCTGGCCATGCTCCAGGCGCGCCTGGGGCGGCTGGAGGCGAGAGCGCGGCAGGTGCTGTTGGCCGCGAGCATCCTGGGGCGCACCTTCTGGGTAGGGGCGGTGCAAGCCCTGCTGGGCGAAGAGCTCACGGGCGCCGAGCAGAGCCACTGGCTGCAGCAACTGGTGGAGCAGGAGTGGGTGGAGCACCAGCCCTCCAGCCGCTTCCCGGGCGAGGACGAGTACCGCTTCCGCCATGCCCTGGTCCGGGATGCGGCCTACGGGTTGGTGCCGGACAGCCACAAGCCGGGAGGCCACCAGCAGGCGGGGCAATGGTTGGAGCAGCGGGGAGAGAGCGATCCGCGGATCCTCGCCGAGCACGCCCGGCTCGGCCACCAGCCCGAGCAGGCCATCCGCTTCTACCTCCAGGCCGCCGAGCGGCTCTTCGACCACGACGACATGCCGGGCGCGGAGCGGTGCATCGAGGCGGCCATGGCCCTCCATCCCTCGGGAGAGCTCTCGGTGCAATTGCGCGCGCTGCGGGCGGCGACGGCCTTCTGGCGGAGCGACTTCGCGACCATGTTCGAGGTGGGCCGTCCCGTGCAGCCGGAGATGAAGCCGGGCAGCGTGCGGTGGTGCAAGCTCATCGACGGGCTGAGCCTGGGCAGCGGCTTCGGTGGACAGCGCGAGTACCTGCTCACGCTGTGCCGGCTGCTGCTGGCCACCGAGCCGGAGCCCGAGGCGCGCAACGCCTACTATCTGTCCCTCTGCTTCATGGGGACGATGACCTCTTATCTGGGCTGCCTCGCCGAGTCCGAGGCGTGCTTCGAGCGGCTGGAGCGGACCGGGCAGGACGTCATCGCCCGGGACGGCGTGGTGCGCGGCAGAAGGGGCCTCGAGTACAACTTCCGCTCCCTGTATCTGAGGGGAGAACCCTGGCAGGCGCTGAGCTGGGCCGCGCAGGGTATCCAGGCCTGCCGAGAGGTGGGCGCGGAGCGAGGCGAGGTCGCGGCCCTGGCGCGCATGGCGCTGACGCACCAGGTGTTGGGAGATGGGGAGGCCGCCGTGGAGCAGGGGCGTCAGGCTGTGGCCCTGGCGCTACGGGTGTCTCCGCACTTCGGCGTCACCTTCGCGCAAGAGCACCTGGCCTTGGTGCTGGCCGCCAGCCCGGAGCCGGCCCATCGGCAGGAGGCTCGGGCGCTGGCACTGGAGTGGGTGCAGGTCCGCACGGGCAATCAGGTGCACCTGGGGCTCTCACATCGGGTGCTGGAGCAGGTGGCCACGGCGGAGGGAGCGCTGGACGAGGCCGAGGCACATGCCCGCCAGGCATGTGAGATCCTCGCGCCCTTCCCGCCCTTTCTCTGCGAGGCACGCTGGAGGTGGAGCGCGGCGCTGCTGCGCCAAGGCCGCTCGGCCGAGGCCCGCGAACTGGCGGAGCTCGCCCTCCGGGAGCTGGAGACGCTGGGGGCGGAGGGAATGGCCCGGATAGGGCTGCTCCAAGTGCTGGCCGAGGCCTGCTTCGCCCTGGGAGACGGTGCCTCGGGAGAGCAAGCCCTGCGCGACGCCTTGCAGCGCTTGAACGCTCGGGCCGCCGCCATTCCGGACACAGCCTCCCGCGAGCGCTACCTGCGCCACGTGCCCGAGAACACCCGCACCCGAGAGCTGGCCCGCCAGCGCTGGGGTGAAGACCTGCGCCCGCCTCCGGAGTGACCTGGACGTCACTGCCCTGTTCGATCCGGCCGCCGTCCTGCCCCCGCGGGACGAGGCGCCTGCGAAGAAGAAGGAGAAGCAGAAGGGCCGAAAGAGCCGCCGTGAGGCCTTCTCCGGCGCCGCCGCCGCTTCGACGGAGCGCCTCCCTGCTGTCCGCCCAGCTCGCGCAGCACGCGCGTGCGGAGCCCGCCCTCCAGCTTCAGCTCCTGCATGAGCGTATGCACCTCGCGCGAGCCGTGCGGGTGGCGCAGTGCCTCAGAGAGCCGCTCGACGATGTCGATCCGCAGCGCCACGGGACCGATCTCTTCATAGCCGAAGACCCGCGCATCCCAGCCGCTCAGGTCCGCGGCCGCGAGCACCGGCTCTTGAGGAACGCCCGGCGGCGCCGGGCTCTGATGAAACAAGGTGGTCAGCATGGAGCGCCGCTGCAGCGCGTGCGGCGCCAGCGCATGGGTCACGTAGAGGAAGCGCTGTCCCTCGCGGACGCCCAGGGCTCTCAAGCGCTCCCGGGAGTCCTCGTCCAGGAGCCGCCACTGCTCGCGGCCCTCGGCCTGGGTGATCACCCCCAGGCCCCCGGCCAGACGATAGGAGAGCCCTCGCATCTGTGGAGAGCGATCCGTTCCCGTGAGGGCCTCGGCGGGGAAGTACCCCATGGCCTCGGTCACCAGGTCTCTCGCCAGGGCCACCAACCGGCGCTCCAGACGCTGCCGCGCGCCCGCGGTCCAGACCTCGGGCTCCGCCAATGCGAGCTGCGGTGTGCGCAGGTCCTTGCCGCGCACCAGCCGGCCCAGCGGCTGCCCCTCGAACGAGATGTTGCCGGACGCCTCCACCTCGAAGGCTTCATGCTTCGCGTCGACCACCTGCTGGACGAACTGCTCCTCGGTCATCGTGCCGTCGACGCCCGGCGTGTCTCCCAGCAACTGCCCCAGCTTCGCGAACGGACTGTCCGACTCGGCCGCGGGCCGCTCGGTGGCCCTCACGAACCGGCGCGCGCTCCTCCGGGCGGCCCGCTGCACGAAGCGCTCCACGAGCCGCTCATGGAGGGCATCGCCCAGAGCATCCTCGATGCGGCGGGTGCGCTCCTGCCAGTGCTCGGCCTCATGCAGCCAGCTCGAGCGATGGCTGATGTACGTCCAGATGCGGATGGCGGCCAGCCGGTCCATCAGCGTGTGAATGTCCCCGGAGACATCATCGAGCGGCGCCACCTGCCGGTTCAGCCAGGACGGATCCAGCTTCCCATCGCCCTCGGAGAGCTGGAGGAAGGTCTCCTTCAGCAGCGAGACGTGCTGTCCGAAGAGCCCCTTGCGGAAGTCGGGGATCTGGCAGACCTGCCACAGCAGCTCGACGCTGGCCCGATCGGCGGCGATCTCCCGGATGGCCGGAACGTGCGACAGCTCCTTGAGCGCATCGAAGTCGTCCGCGCGCTCGACCCGGACAAAGGCGGCGTGCTTCGGCGCTCTCGACAGCGAGTCCAGCAGGGCCTCGGGGCTGGAGAAGTCGAGCGCCTCGTTGCGCCAGATGAGGCTCTTGATGGCCGGAAACCGATGGGTCTCGATGGCCGAGACCAGCCGGGGCGGCAGCTCAGGCAGCGTGTTCAAGATCCCGAAGCTGCCGTCGTTCAAGTGACGCCCTGCGCGGCCGGCAATCTGGGCCAGCTCGTCCGGATAGAGCTCGCGCTGCTCGGCGCCGTCGTACTTGGAGAGCGCCGCGAAGGCCACGTGATTGAGGTCCAGGTTCAGACCCATGCCGATGGCATCCGTGGCCACGAGGTACTGAACCTCCCCGGCCTGGTACATCGCCACCTGGGCATTGCGCGTCCGAGGCGAGAGCGCCCCGAGCACTACCGCCACCCCGCCCCGGAGCCGGCGCAACGTCTCGGCGAGCTCGTACACGCGGTCCGCGGAGAACGCGACCACGGCCGAGCGCGGAGGCAGGCTCTTCAACGACTTCCGCCCGGCGTAGCGAAGCTGAGACAGACGGTTGGCCCGCTTCACGACGGCCTGGGGGATGAACGTCTGGACCATCGGCCGCATGGTGTCCGCGCCGAGGAACCAGGTCTCCTTACGTCCCCGTGCATGGAGCAGCCGGTCGGTGAACACGTGCCCGCGCTCGCGGTGGGCGGCGAGCTGAATCTCATCCACGGCCAGAAAATCGACGTGCCGATCCGTGGGCATCGCCTCGACGGTGCAAACCCAGTAGCTGGGATGAGGCGGTATGCGCTTCTCCTCGCCGGTCATCAGCGCGACCCGGCCCTCCCCCACCCGGGCGGTCACCCGGTCGTAGACCTCGCGAGCGAGCAGGCGCAAGGGCAGCCCCATCATGCCCGTCTCGTGCTCGAGCATCCGTTCGATGGCCCGGTGGGTCTTCCCCGTATTCGTCGGCCCCAGCTCCGCCACGACGACGGACGAGCGGTTGGATGGGCTGGAGTTCATGGGCGAAGTTTAACCTCGCCCAACGCCCTGCGCCCTGGCCTGTCGCAGGCAGCGTCCAGCTCTGGTCAGGTGCTCACGCCGGGTGCAGCACCAGCGGGAGCGAACCGGGCCCGCGCACCACCAGGGTGCGGTGCCACGTCATCGGCTCGGGCCCCCGCTCCAGCCGGCCCACCTTGTTCAGGAACGTCTCCAGCGCCAGCCGTCCCTCCATCCGCGCCAGCTGCGCGCCCATGCAGAAATGCGGACCATGGCCGAAGGGCATGTTGTGCGGCCCCGGCCGATCCATGTCGAAGCGGTCCCCGTTCGGGACATACGCATCGTCGTGGCTGGCCGAGCCCAGCAGCGCCAGCACCGGCGCGCCCTTGGGCAGGCGAACCCCGCCCAGCTCCACCTCCTCGGTGGTCAGCCGGGGCGCGGTCTGCGCGGGCGGCTCGTAGCGCAGCACCTCCTCGATGAACGCGGGGATGAGTGAGCGGTCCGCCTTCAGCCGCGCCATCAGCTCGGGCCGGTCCATCAGCATCATCAGCGAGAAGGCCAGCAGGTGCACCACCGTCTCGATTCCTCCCACCAACAGCAAGGCCATGAACGCGATCAGCTCGTCCTGCGTGAGGGCCACGCCATCCACCCGGGCCCGCAGCAGGTCGCTCACCATGTCCTCCTTGGGCTCACTCCGGCGCCGGTCCAGCAGCTCGCCAAAGTAGCGCCGCAGGTCCGCCACCGCATCGCGCGCCAGCTGCTTCCGGTCCTCCTCCTCCGGGCGGACGGTGGTCACTCCACCGGTGATGAGGTCCGCCCACCGCTTGAGATGGGAGTGCAGTTCGGGATCCAGCCCCATCATCTCCCCGATGACACTGGCCGCGATGCGCAGGGAGTAGATGGGCATCACGTCCACGGGCTGGCCCATGGGCAGCTCGGACATGGCCTGCTCGGCGAAGAACCGCACGCGCGGCTCCAGGCGGGCCATGGCGGGGGCACCCAAGGCGCGGCTCAGCAGCGTCCGCAGCCGGCCGTGCTGTGGCGGATCCAAGGTGATCATCGAATCGGAGAACGGGTTGCCTCCGAGCCATGGCGGATTGGTCGCCACCCCGAAACCCCGCGAGGAGAACAGCTGCGGGTTCTTCAGCACGTACATCACATCCGCATAGCGGGACACGGCCCACATTCCACCCGGATCCACCTGGCACACGGGCGCCTCGCGGCGCATCTCCGCATAGATGGGATAGGGGTTCGTCTTCACCTCGAGGGACAGCAGGTTGTAACGCGCACTCATGATGTGGACTCGTGGAGGAAGAGGCGCGACATGCTACCGCGCGTCCCTCAACGCGTCTTGACCCACCGGGAGAGCTCCCGGTCCAAGGTGGCGGCGAACTGCTGGCGGTCCTGCGCCGAGAAGCTGCTCGGGCCGCCCGTCACCACGCCGCTGTCGCGCAGTTCCTGCATGAAGTTCCGCACGCTGAGGCGCTCGGCGATGTTCTCCTCGGTGAACAGTTCCCCTCGAGGATCCAGCACCACCACCCCCTTGGGCACCAGGAGCGCGGCCAGGGGGATGTCCTGCGTGACGGCCAAGTCCCCCGCCTGCGCAGAGGCGGCGATATGCGTATCCGCCACATCCAGCCCCGCGCCCACCTGCACCGTGGAGACGAGCTCCGAGAGGGGCAGCGTCAGCCGCTTGTTGGCCACGAAGACGATGGGCACCTGCAAGCGCTGCGAGGCCCGCAGCAGGATGTCCCTCACCGGCCCCGGGCAGGCATCCGCATCGACCCAGATCTTCATGCCACCGCACCTCCGGGATGAGGGAGGAGCCTCGCTCTCAGTCCTCTTCCACCAGAACTTCGTCCAGGTGGCGCCTGCCCGTGGCGAGCTTCTCGAAGGCGAGCTCGAGCCGCTGGCTGATCATCCTCTTGTCCGCGCGCTCCTCGACCGCGAGTTCGTTGAGCGCCGCCTCCAGCTCCCGCTCCGCGACGGCGAGATGCTCCTTCGCCTCGATGATGCGCCGCTGCAGCTCAGAAGTGTTCTTCAGTGGAATGGGAGCCGTCCTAGGACCTCACGGTCGGTACGTGGCCAATCGCGAGATGAGCCAAGGCTCGGCTATAGCCCACTCCCCCACCCAAGTCGAATCAGGCGGCCCCCGCGCTCCTTGCAGTGTCTCGGATGAGTCACCGGGACGGCGGATCAACTCACCAGCTTCCGGATGTTCCCCAGCGCCCGGTAGAAGCCGCCGCGCGCCGAGGGCAGCACCTGATCCACCACGTACCGTGCACCCTCCTCACGCGCGGCGCGGGGGAATTGGACGTACCAGCCCTTCTCGAAGCCCGAGGAGACGACGCGCACGCGCAGCTGGCCCTTGTCCTTGAAGCACTCCACCACCACGCCGCCATCCGCCTTCTTCGTCGTCTCCAGCTCCGTCTCCGTGACGGCCTTGAGCTTGGGCGTTTTGACTTCCTTGGCCTCGGGCACCACGCCACGCTGCGCGGCCGCGATGGCCTCCTCGCTGGCGTCGATGCAGGCCAGGTATCCGTAGTGCGTCACCACGTACACCTTGCCGTTGAAGTACTGCATGGACTGCGCGGCCCCGTGGCCCGAGTCCAGCTTCCACAGCCGCTCGCCCGCCTCGCTGAAGCAGTAGATGGCCCCGTGGTCATCCCCCGCGAAGACATACTTGCCGTCCGGCGCCGTGGCGCACGAGCACAGGTAGGAGTCGCACGTGTAGACCGTCTGCACGGTCCCCTTCTTGGTGAAGCGGTGCACCGTGCCTTCCGCCGTGGAAGCGAAGACGGTTCCCTCCTCCTGCCAGCCAAAGCCAATCCACCCCTTGGTCGGCTTCGTCCACAGCGGATCGCCCCTGTCCCGCTCGTACATCGTCACGCCCTTGCTGTGCCCGTGGTACACGCCCACCTCGTCCACGCGCACCATCCACCCCTTGTCGCCCTTGCTCTTGCGCGACCACTGCGTCTCCTCCTCGTGGTTGAACGTGCTCACGTTGCCCAGCGCGTCGGACACCGCCAGCAGCCCGTCGTGGATGTCGATCCAGAAGATGTCCACGTTCTCCGCGATGGAGTACGCCACCCGTGGCGCCTTGCCGGACAAGTCGTAGACGTTGCCGTCATCGCAGCTCGCGTAGATCCACGCCCCATCCCGAACGATGCTCTTCACTCCATCCGGCAGCTTGAACTTGAGATGCACCTTGCCGCTGTGGTCCATGGCGAAGATCTCCCCCGCCTCGTTGCCCACCCAGCACTGCTCCGCGTCGATGGAGATGCCCAAGGCGCTGGTGCCGGACTGGAAGCTCCACAGCACGGGCGCCTGCTTCACCGTGTTGCCGCGCGCCGCCTTCGAGCCGCCGCTGCCCAGCATCGCCGAGCGCTTTGTCACGGACCGCTTCGCGCGCTGCCCCATCACCGCCGGGGCGTAGCCCTTCTTCACCTTCTCGTTGAGCTTCTTGGTGGCCTCCGCCTTCGCCTTCTCGGGCGTCGGGAAGCTGGCTGACGAGGACTGCCCGGCGTCTCCAATCCGGCCGTACCGGGTGATGACGTTCTTCCCGTCGACGGTCACCTCGTAGAACTTGTGGGAGCCGCCCTCGGACAGCTCCAAATACGTCTTCTCCTGCGCCATGCGTCCTCCCATGGAGGGTGGGCCCCCTCCGCTTCCCAGTGCACAGCGTAGATCGAGCGGCTGGGAAGTCGCCTCTCCTGACGGGTAGGATGGGCTCCGCATGGGGCTTCGACCCGGAGATCGCTTTGGCCGCTACGAGCTGGTGTCCCGGCTCGGCCATGGAGGCATGGCCGAGACGTGGCGGGCCCGGCTCCTGGCTGCCGCGGGCATCACCAAGCCCGTGCTCATCAAGCGCATCCTCCCCGAGTACGGCACCGACGACGCCTTCATCTCCATGTTCATCAGCGAGGCGCGCATCTCCGCCACGCTGTCCCACGGCAACATCGCCCAGGTCCACGACTTCGGTGAGCTGGACGGCGAGTACTTCCTGGCCATGGAGTACGTGGACGGCCAGCCGCTCCACCGCATCCTCAAGCGCGCGCGCGTGGCCGGGTTCGACGCCCTACCTCTCCCGCTGGCCACCTTCATCGCCCTGGAGATGTGCCGCGGCCTGCACTACGCACACACCCGCACGGATGACAGCGGCAAGCCCCTGGGCATCGTCCACCGCGACATCTCCCCGGACAACGTGCTCGTCAGCTACGAGGGCCAGGTCAAGCTGGTAGACTTCGGCATCGCCAAGGCCCGCCTCCAGCGGGGCTTCAGCACCGAGCCGGGCGTCGTGAAGGGCAAGTACCTCTTCTTCTCTCCCGAGCAGGCGCGCGGCGAAGAGGTGGATGGGCGCACGGACGTGTGGGCCACGGCCGTCGTCCTCTATGAGATGCTGTGCGGCCGGCTCCCGGTGGAGGGGCCCGAGTACGCCGCGCTCCCCAAGCTCCTCGCGGGCGCGTTCCCCCGTCCGAGCATGCTGCGCTCGGAGATTCCCCGCGAGCTGGATGCGCTCGTCATGAAGGCCCTGGCGCTGAACAAGGCGCAGCGCTTCGAGTCCAGCCACGCCTTTGGGGACGCGCTCACCGGCTACCTCTATTCCTCCACGCCGCGCTTCTCCACGCTGACGCTCTCGCACTTCGTCCAGGAACTGTTCCGCGAGGACCTCGCCAAGGAAGGCCGCGCGGTCCAGGTCCCCGCCTCCTTCCTCTCGGAGATGGAGCAGTGGCTCCAACCCCCCACCTCGCCTTCGGTCCCGCCGGTGACGCTTCCCTCGGCCGCGCGGCCGAGCACCGAGCCCGAGGGCCCGCCCAGCACCGATCCCCGTGAGGTGACCCAGCCGGTGTCCCCGGCCGTGGATCGCTTCATCCCCACGCGGGTGAAGGCCCGCAAGCGCCGCTCGCGCACGCTGGCCGTGCTGCTGCTCTCGGGCGGAGTGGCCGCCGGCTTGACGGTGGCCTCAGTCCTGTGGGGACAGGGTTCGCTGGCCGCAGCCGAAGCCTGGGTGCAGGCCCACCTCCAGCGCCCGCCCGAGGCACCCAAGCCCCCCGTGACGGCCGCTCCCTCGCCGGAGACACCGGCCCGCACGGGAGACACTCCACCCGCCCCCACTCCGAGCCCCCCCCGGCCGCAGACCGCCACGCCTCCGCCCCCAAAAGGCTCCACGCCCGGAACGACGACTTCCTCTCCCGAGAAGAAACCTCCCGCGCCCACACGCCCCGATACGCGGGCCGCGTGGGTGCTGCTCGAAAACGCACGGGCCCTGATAGGGCAGGGGAAGTTCCCCGAGGCGAAGGAGACACTGGAGCGCTGCCTCGAGGTCGATCCCCACCTCGCCGAGTGCCGACGGCAATACGCCAACGTGCTCATGCAGCTGGGCGAGAGGGTGCGGGCAAAGGAGCAGATGGAGCAGTTCCTGCACACCCCGCCCAGCGAGCGCCCCTCGGATCTGCCAAGCCGGTCACTCCAGGGTTTCTCGGGGTCACAGCAACAACCTTGAGCCCTCTGGGAACGCCTCCACCTCCGCGGTCTGCTCCGGCAACAACGGGGGTGGCGGCTCAGCCCACGGTGACGCGGCGCACGCCACGCGCTTCGAGCAGCGCGGGCAGCCGGTCGCGGTGATCTCCCTGCAGCACCAGGGCCTCCTCCTCGACCGCGCCTCCGCAGCCCAGCGAGCCCTTCAGAGCTTTGAGCCACACCTCGAGCTCCGCGGGCCGCAGGCCTAGCTGCTCCACCACCGTCACTTCCTTGCCACCGCGGCCCTTGCGCTCCATGCGCACCACGGCGCGCGCCGGGCCCTTGCGCTCCTCGGCCTTCGCGGGAGCCGCCTCGGGCAGCGGCTTCGAGGGCAGCTCCTCGCGCTTGCCCGAGAGCGCCGCGAACGGGTTGTGGAACGGCGCCGCGGGTGCGGCGGGCTCGGCCTTCTTGTCTTTCTTTCCCATCGGCTCAGTGGTTGTGGGCCGCCTCGGCCTGAGGCGGCGGCAGCACCCGGAACGCGGGTGCGTTCGCGTCTCCCCCGGCCATCACCAGGGCGTAGATGAATGGGAGGCTGGGAGGCACCTCGCGCCCGTTCACCACGACGAGCGGCGTGCCGTGGATGTCATGCTCCTGCGCGTAGGCGACGTCCTCTTGGATGCGCCGGCTCGTGGTGGCGCTGTTCACGCACTCCTCGAGCTGAGAGCGGGACACCGAGCCCGAGGAGGCAATCTGCATCACCAGCGCCGGAGTGAGCGCGCCCTGGGCCGCGAAAAGCTTCTCGCGCAGCTCCCAGAAGTCCGAGGCCTCCTCCAGGCAGATCTGCGCCTTGGCGGCCAAGCACCGCAGCCCACCGTCCGTGTACTGCGGAGCGATGGCGGGGTTGCACCCTCCATCCAGCGGGTACTGGCGGGCCTCCAGGGAGAGCTTTCCCTCGGGGACGCGCTTCTTCAGGGCGGCCACGCCCTCCACCAGTGACTTGCAGTGCGGGCACTTGCTGTCTGTCCACTCGACGATCTTCACCGGTGCCTCCGCCGAGCCGTAGCGGCGCCGCGTGGGCTTGGCCGGCAGCGGGGTGTCCTTGAGGTACTGAGCGAGCGCGTTGGCCGCGAACTGCTTCTCCCCGCGCGAGAGCCCCTGCAGGTACGACTCGATCGAGCTGGGCTCGGTCGTCACCTGGGGAAGCTCACCCTCGTCAGCGGAGGCCTTGGGGGTGGCCCGCCCTGGAATGCTCAGGGCGATGAAGCCCGCCACGGCGAAGCCCAGCGTCCACTGCAGCGCCTGGGCCCACTCGCCGGACTGGGGCACCACCGGCCCCGGCAGCCCGCGCCAGGCCACGCCCGCGAAGGCCAGCACCAGCACATAGGTGCCCAGACACGTGAGGCACAGCGCCCCCGCCGAGGCGCTCACGCCCGCGAGGACCACCCCCGTCACCAAGCCCACGGCAGCCGTGAGGCGCAGTCCATTGATGGCGGGGCGTACGGGGTAACCTCCGCGCTGCCACGCCAGATAGAGGCCCGCGAGCCCCGTGGCCACCAGGCCCCAGAGCAGACCAAAGCCCGCCACGGGGATGCCGAGCAGCTCATGCACGCGGCTGGCGAACGGGGTGTTCCAGACGGTCTCGCAGTTGACGTGCTCGGAGACGCCGCACACGGTGGCGCCACCGGCGCGCAGGGTGAGCAGCTGGGACCACTGGAAGAGGGCGAGCGCGCTCTCGGCGAGCCCCAGCCCAAGCAGGACCATGGCGCCAAGCTTGGGGACGGGCCCGGCCGCCTGGGCCTTTCCTGGCTTCGCACCCTGGGTGTCCTGGGTGCCCTTCTTGTTCTTCTTGCTCATGCGTGCTCCGGAGGGGGGGTCATCAACACGAGGAGGCGGGCGTTGTCCGGCCCCTCATTGGTGACGCCGTGCTCCACCCCTGCAGGGGCGAACACGGCGGCGCCGGGGCCATGGGCCTCGTCCTCGGTGCCGATGCGGAAGCGGCAGTGCCCCTCGAGGACGACGTACACCTTGTCGGACACGGGGTGCTTGTGCGGCTTCTGGGATTGGCCGGGGGCCAGACAGTACACGTCCAGGAAGAAACGCCCGGACTGGAACACGTTGTGCTTCTGGAGCTTCTCGGGGGAGAAGCCTTGGAAGGTGGACAGGTGCTTCACATCCATCGTGGCATTCGCTCCTGGGCGTCTATATAGCGACGGGCATGGAACCGCTGACGCTTCATTTTCTTCACGAGCAGGCGGGCGGCCGCTTCACGGCCCTGGGGAGCCGCGAGGCGGTGGCCGATTATGGGGACTTGGAGGCCGAGTATCGAGCGGCACGTGAGGCCGCGGTGCTCCATGACGCCTCGTACCGCGAGACACTCCGGATAACGGGGGAGGACCGGGCCAGCTTCCTGCACGGGATGGTGACCCAGGACGTGAAGGGCCTGCCCGTGGGCACGGCGGCCTACACGGCGCTGATTACCGCCAAGGGAGCGATGGTGGCGGACGCCCGGCTGCTCAAGCGCGAGGCGGACCTGCTGCTGGACACGGAGCCCGGGCTGGGCGCCAAGGTCCGCGAGTTCCTGGAGAAGTACCTCATCTCGGAGGACGCGGAGCTGCACGAGGCCACCGGCGAGTGGGGCCTGCTGCGCCTGCTCGGTCCCCGGACGGCCGAGGTACTGGCCGCGGCCCTGGGGACGGCCTCCTTCGAGCCGCTGGCTGCGAACGCCGCGCGCACGGTCTCCCTGGCGGGGGTGGAGGGGGTGTTGGTGGGCTCGCCCGCCTTCGAGAAGCACGGGGTGGACCTGTTCGTGCCGCGCGGGGCGCTGGAGCCCGTGTGGAAGGCGCTGGTGCAGGCGGGCGGAGCGCACGGGCTGAAGCCGCTGGGCTTCCAGGCGCTGGAGCTGCTGCGGGTGGAGGCCGGGGTGCCGCGCTACGGGCAGGACATGGTGGACACGACCATTCCACTCGAGGCGAACCTCACGCACGCCATCTCGTACAACAAGGGTTGTTACATCGGACAGGAAGTCATCGCCCGCGCCACCTTCCGCGGCCACATGAACCGCAAGCTGACGGGCCTGCTGCTGGGCGAGGTGGAGGCGGCGCCAGGAGCGGAGCTGCGCAAGGGCGAGAAAAAGGTGGGCTGGATTACGAGCGTGGTGCGCTCCCCGGCACAGGGGCAGCGGGTGGCACTGGCCTACGTGCACCGCGACCACCTGGACCCCGGCACCGAGCTGACCTTGGCCGCGGGCCCCTCGGTGAAGGTGGCACCCCTGCCTTTCGCCTGATGAGGCATCGCGTCACACAACTGGAGTGATAATCCCACCGATAACTTTCATGTGGGCTGCACTCCTTTTCGAAATCAAGAAAGAACGGAACTCCAAGCTCTGTCAGTGCGTCTGACTACCCTGAGCCACCTGCTGCCTCAGGCACGCAACTGGCAGTCCCATGGAAGCACTGGCCTCGAACAGGCCAGGAAGTGGACCTGTGCACACTCTGGGGCCAACGTAGGTGTACGCCCAAGTAGGCATCAAGGAGCTTTCATGCGGCTTCCTCCCTGCGACGAAATTCATTACGAAGCCCCGCCCCTGAAACTGGCCATCGCACAGATCCGCTTCCCAGCGGCGATGGGGGGACACCACGAAAGCGCTTGGGCTGCATTCGGCCATCAGTTGGCCAGCGAGTACCCTCTTCACGAAGAGGAAGCCCCGCCGATCCTCCCCAGTGGCGCTCAGCCCCCCTTGTCACAGACCGAGCGGATACACCGGTTCACAGATCACTCCAAGAGTTGGTCTGTGGTGTTGAGTGATGGAGCACTGACCTTGGAGGCTCAAACGCAGGGCTACTCAAGCTCTGACGAACTGCTGAGACGCTTCTCTCACGTGCTCAAGGCCGGCCATTCCAAACTGAACATCCATCAGCGCCACCGTCTGGGTTTGCGTTATATTAACGAAATCAGACACAAGGACTTGTCCACACTCTCGTCCTGCACGAAGCATGAATTGCTGAACGAGGACCTGATAGGCTTTGCTGCCAAGCTCTCCGATAATGCGGAGCACATGTTGCAGGAGGTCCGTTTCAAGGAAAGCGACGGCGTCTTTGTCGTACGCCATGGCTTGCTGCGCGGCAGCATCGCGCCCCCGCACGCGCCCAACCCCGAAGCCTCTCCCGCGGATCCCTACTACTTATTGGATCTTGACTACTGGGACGACCGCCAAATGGCACTCGACCTGGAACAGACCCAGAAGCAGTTGAAAGATTTCAGCGATCTCATCTATCGTTTCTTTCGCTGGACACTGGGCAAACGGCTTGAGCAGGAGATGAAGCCCATCCAGAGACCGGGGGACATCTCATGAGCGAAGACGTGGAGCGCGCTCCCCTCGTGACGCGTGGCACGGAACAGAAAAGCGACGTCACTCGGCCCTTCATCTATGATTACCTCATTGCCCGGATGTTCAGTGACAACCAGACCGTCACAGGCACTTGGGCTTTGAAGGGCCTTCATATCCATCCGGAGTCGACCTCCGTCTTCAACGTCTTTCCAGCGACCCCCTCTCTTAATACCGTTCAGCGCCCGCAGGAGACGCGGCGCCGATTGCTGCTCGTCACACGGCCCAACCCCGAGGTGGCCTCACTCCGCCTTCTGTGCGAGGAACTCCTGGCCAACCAGGCGGCGCAGAAGGAGCAGATCAAGCAACTGCAAGCGCTTGTCGCGCATGCCCAGTTTCCTCCTGCCCGAGAAACGGCTCCCCTGCTGACCACGGGAACAGTGCCGTCCCCCGCCGTCCCCACCGTTCGCAATCCCTGGCACCAATGGATTGCCGCTCATCGCTCCGAGCTGGAGCCGTACAGGGGGCGGGCCTTGGTCATTGATTACGAGCATGGAGTGGTAATCGATGCCGAGGACGACGTGGAACTCAGCGATAAGCTTGATGCGTACCTTCAGCGTCAACCTCATCCGCAGGAAATCAGGGCGCGGCTGATGCTGACACACGCCTCATACTACCTTGATGAGATCTAATGGTCCCATGCAAGACTTCATCAACTGCTTTGGCAGCTCCACGACAAAGCTGAGTTTTAACATCACCAGCCAAGCGCCTGTGCTCAGTGTCAACCTGTTTCGTCTTATCAAGAATTCGCAAGGCGTTCAGGTCGCGATCCCCTCCAGCACCCTCCAGACTTATGAGTGCCTCGTGGATACGGGAGCTGCGACGAGCGTAATGCCCCTGGGGTACCTTGAGCATTTCTATGAGCGTGACCAGCTCGACAAGGTCACCATCGACGGCAAGCCCTATCGAATTCCCAAGGAGGAGAGCCCCAACCTGCGCGACACCGGGCTCTTCCGTCCAAACAATAAGCCCATCAAAGGAATCACTGTTCCGCTCAGGCTGGTACTCGAAGATGCCACCGGCAAAGACCACACCCTCGATGAGGAGGTCGTCTTCAGCAACTCCACCCAGCACTGTCTGCTGGGCCGCATCTCTTTCTTCGAGCAACTGGGCCTCATCTTTATGAACGACCCTGCCAGACGCTGGTTCGGGCTGTTCAACCTTCGATGAACTCAAAGAAGAGCAGGTAGGTTCCTGCCCTTCGCCTGACGCACCGCGCCAAAGGTGTGCAAGAACCTGAATAGGTGGACGCAACTCCTCCAGTGTGGGCGCGATAATCCATTCAACCCACCTGCTGCACGGTCCTACGGAGAAAGCGCCCCTATGAGCACCTACCGCATCCAGTCTGGTGACACCCTGAGCAAGCTCGCCCAGCGGTACCACACGACGGTCGGAGAGCTCGCCAAGGCGAACAACATCCAGGACCCGAACAAGATCTTCGCGGGCAAGACGCTGAACATCCCGGGCAGCCGGGACGAGTTCATCCCGTCCACGAGCCAAGCGGGCGGCGGCCGCACGGGTGGCACGCAGGGCACGACGGGCACGCAGGGCGCGGCGCCGACGGGTCCGGCTCCTCAGGGACAGGTGGGCCAGTGGATTGAGCAGGCGCGGGCCGAGCTGCAGCGGGCCGGCGTGGACCCCAGCAAGATGGACCCGCGGGCCATCGCGGCGATCATCCAGCACGAGTCGAGCGGCAACCCGAACGCGCAGAACAACTGGGACTCGAACGCGAAGAAGGGCACGCCGTCCATCGGCCTGATGCAGACCATCCAGCCGACGTTCGACGCCTACAAGCTGCCGGGCCACGACAACATCCGCAACCCCGTGGACAACATCATCGCGGGCGTGCGCTACTCGATTGCGCGCTACGGCTCGGTGTCCAACGTGCCGGGCCTCCAGTCGATGGCCAACGGTGGCGGCTACGTCGGTTACTAAAGATTCGTGAAGTCAGCCCTCGCGCCTCGCGCGGACCGGTGTCCCTGAACGGGAGCCACGGGTCCACCGCGGGGCGCAGGCGTTTGAACGTCAGGACGCTCTCAGCGCGCCGCCTCGCGCACCAAGGCCCGGAGAAAGCCGACCGCTGCATCGGCCTCGCTTCGGCGATGCCACACTTGGCGCACTTCGAGCGGTTCGAGCGCAAGCGGAGGCTCCAGCACCTTCAACGGCAGCCGTGCCGCGAACGCTCGCGCGAGACGACTGGAGAGCGTCGCGACACAGTCGGTCTCCAGCACCGCCAGCGGCACACTCGAGAAGTGGGGCAGGACGACCGTCACCTCCCGCGACTGGCCGTGCCGCGCGAGCGCCCGATCGATCGTGTCGTCGATGTTCCCGAAGAGCGCGAGCTCGACGTGCGGCAGCGAAGCATAGAGCGGCAGCGTGAGCTTCGAGCGTACCCGCGGATGATCGCGGCGCACGATGCACTCGAGCGGATCCCGGTAGACGAGTTCCGCCTCATGACCGGGTGGCACCACGGGTGGAATGCCGATCAGCAGATCGACTTCGCCCCGTGCCAGCCCATCCTCGGAGAGCAACCGGTCGAGCGTCTGCAGCCTCAACCGTGCCAATGGCGCCCGTTTCTTGAGCAGCCGCAACACTGGCTGCAGCAGTGCGACGGCCACGGCGTCGCTGCAGGCCACCGTAAAAGTCCGAGTCGAAGTCCGCGGCTCGAACACCGGTGCCTTCGCGACCAGCCGCCGTGCCTCCTCGAGCCACGCGCGGAGTGCAGGTAACAGCTCCGCTCCCCGCGCTGTCGGCGCCAGACCGTACGCCTCACGGAGCACGAGGGGATCCCCGAAGAGTTCGCGGGCCCGCTTCATCGCGTTGCTCACCGCCGACTGCGTGACGTGCAGCCGCACTGCGGCCTTGGTCGCGCTCCGCTCCTCGAGCACAGTGGCCACCACGTTCAGTAGGTTCAGGTCAACCGTGGCCAGATTTATGTCCGTCATATCTTGAATCACGCGATATCACTGGGATTCACTTCCGCTCAACGGCATCTTCTGCGCATGACCCACACGGCTCCCCCCGTCGAAGGACTTGCCCACATCACCCTGCCCGTTCACGATCTGGAGGCCGCCGAGCGCTTCTATGTCGCGCTGCTCGGCGCGAAGCTGGTGCGGAAGTTCGATCGCGAGACCTTCCTCCGAGTCAGGCCCGGCCGCGCCCACGAGGCCGACGCCGACAACAGCCCGTTGCACCTCTCCGTGCAGTTCGGTCACGCGGTCGAGTTGGATCTCTTCCTCCAGAAGGGACGCAGCCGTCCGGTGCCTGTGCCGCACCCGCACCTCGCGATGCAGGTCCGCCCAGGCGATCTCGACACCTGCATCGCGCGGCTCCAACAAGCAGGCGTCAAAATCGATGGTCCACGCCGCCTCGGCCCGCCGGGGCACGCGTCGGTCTACTTCTCCGACCCGTTCGGCAACCTGCTCGAGTTCGTCACCCTGGGCTACCAGGGACCGGTGATGGACGGCCCGCCCGACGTCTCCCAGCTCTGAGCGCCGCCGCGAGGCACGGAAGACCGCAGTCCGCTCCCGGCTCAGGGCGCGGTGTAGAGGCCGACCACGTTCGGATCGAGCGTGGAGCTGACGAGCCGGATGCCGGTGGCGGTGCTGACGCTCGCGACGTCGGCGACGCCCAGGTCCGCCAGCGAGAACGTGACGGCCCCCAGCTTCGACTGCACCGTGCCTGCGGGAGTGCCCGTGACGCTCGCGACGCCGCCCGTGTAGTTGATGGTCGCCAATGCATTGGACGTGTTGCCCGCGGCCGAGGCGGTGAACTGGCTAGCGAGCAGGGACAGCGAGAACGAACCGACCTGAGCGTTCGACGCATTGATCAGCGTGACGACGGTGTCGTCGCCCATCGTGCCGGAGGACAGAGCGGTCTCGACGATGAAGAAGCGGGTCTTCGCGGTGAAGGCCGTGCCGAACTGGAAGTTGCCCGAGCCCAAGTTGTTCGCGCCATCACCGATGGTGAGGCCAGAAGCGGCGGCATTGGCGCTCGCGGGAGTCGACCCTCGCGAGTTGGGGGTGTTGGTGCCGGAGATGCCATTGGCCGTAGCGCCGACGAGGTTCGTGAAAGTGCCCTCCGAGGTGGTGAGCGAGCCCAGCTGCGCAACGCCGGTGATGTTCGGCGGGGTGCCGGTCGCCACCGAGCCCGTGAAGCTGGCACGTGTAGCGGGCAGGGGCACTGAGGCCGGAACCGGGGCCGGGTCGGGCAACGTGGTGATCTCGTAAGCGATGCGGTGCAGATTGGAGGCATCGGTCGAGCTGATTCCCAGGGCGGCCGCAGCGGTGCCCGTGCCAGACGTCAGGGTGCGCGGGTCGGCCCCGGTGATCTTCGCGAAGAGCACCGCCGCCGAGAGATAGCTGCCGTACTTGCTCGCATGACGGCTGTCCGAGGCGCTCCACAGGTTGAAGGTTCCCGGGGTGATTCCATTGGAGGGATCCGGATCCGCGAGCCCCTGATCGATCGCGCGCAGGTACCCATCCCCCGCCCGGGCCACGTTCGTGAAGCCCAGATCGTAGCGGGCCTTGAAGTACGCGCTGCGCAGGTCGCTCTGCATCGCTTGCAGGCCCGCAGTGCCAGCCGTGTACCCCTGCGCCGTCACCGACGCGGGCGAGGCCCAGGTCTCGTACAGGAACATGCGAGCCGACGGGTTGCTCGCCAGCGCCAGGTTCCGCAGATCCTTCGTACCCGTGAAGAAGGCCGTGGGATTTCCTCCTCGCTCAGTGGGCAGAGGACGCGTGCTCTGCTCCTGCAAGACAACGTTGTCCCAGACGCGGCCAATGATGGAGGCCTTCGTGGCGTAATGCCCGCTGAGGGTCTCGCTGCTGACGGCCTCGATGGTGACGTTGAACGTGAACCCGGCCTGGACGGTCAGCTGCTTGAAGATGCCCGGCACGCCGCCCATCGCACTGCCGTTGGCATCGGTGATCGCGGCCTTGTTGTACGAGTAGACCGGCTCCTCGTTGCCGTGGGTGAAGCTGTTGCCCACGAAGAGGATGCTGCCCGAGGTCACGAGCCCGCTGCCGAGCTCGTCCGTGGAAGCGGTGTCCTGCTCCAGTTCCGGGTCGCCAGCACAGCCGGCACCGGCCACGAGGAGCGTCAGGGCCGCGAGGCGCAGGAGCCGTGCACGGATCACAAGTGAGGACTCATTCAGAGGGGTGCAGCGCATGGTGGGGTTCTCTTTGCAGGAAGGAGCGCTGAGGGGAGGTTCACTCAGAGTAACACTCCACGAACCAAAAACCAGGAAATCTAGCAATACACTCAAGTCAAGTTGATGCCTGCGGAGTGGCACTGCCGCCTTGGATGGGCTCGCCGTACGCGAACGAACAGCTGTCCCTCCCTGTGCGTTCATGCGCGAGGACCTCGGGAGGAATAGCTTCCTTCCGTGAAGAATGTCCTCGAGGTCGAGCACCTGGGGCTTCGCTTGGGGTCCGTGCAGATCCTGCACGACCTGAGCTTTCACCTGCCCCAGGGGGCGACCCTCGCCGTCATCGGTCCCAACGGGGCTGGCAAGACGGTCCTCTTCCGCGCCCTCATTGGAGCGCTCCCGCACACCGGAACCGTGCGCTGGGCCCCTGGCACGCGCTTCGGCTATGTGCCACAGAAACTGGACCTCGAGCGCGACCTGCCGCTCTCGGGCATGGATCTCCTGCGAGCGCGCGCCAGCCTCGCCCGCCTGCCGCTCTCGGGGATCCCCGAGACGCTGCGCCGTGTCGGCTTGGGTCAAGAGGCCGCCGCGCGGCCCGTCGGAGCCCTCTCGGGTGGACAGTTCCACCTCCTCCTCTCCGCGCTGGCGCTCCTGGGAGACCCCTCCGTGCTTCTCTTGGACGAGCCGACAGCAGGTGTGGATGAGCCAGGGCAAGAACGCTTGTACGACGTGGTCCACCGCGTTCAGGCCGAGCAGGGAGCGACGGTCCTTCTCATCTCACACGAGCTGAACGTCGTCATCGGCCACGCGACGCATGTCCTCTGTCTGAGCCAGCGTCGTGCGTGGTTCGGCACGCCACGGGAGGTGATCACCCCCGCAACGCTTGATGAGGTGTACGGCGCGCACGTGAGGTTCCATGTCCATGACGACCGTTGAATCGGGGCTGCTGCTCCTCGCCATGTCGATGGCGGCCGGGCTCATCGGGTGCTTCGTGGTCATGCGCCGCATGGCCCTCGCCGCGGATGCGCTCTCGCACGTGGCGCTCCCCGGCATCGGCATCGCCGTGCTGCTGCAGCTCCATCCCCTGACAGGGGCGCTGGCGGCCCTGCTCCTCGGCACGCTGCTCATCTGGGGCATCGAGGAGCGGACCCGCCTGGCAACCGAGACCGTGATCGGCGTCGTCTTCTCAGGAGCCCTGGCGGTGGGAACCCTGATGACGTCCGGGGACGAGCTCATCCATGCGCTTCTCGGAAAGCCAGCCGAACTCGAGCCCTGGGAGCTCCTGCTCGCGCTGGCGGGCGCGGCCGGGGTCATCGCCTTTCTCGGGCTTCGCCGCCGGGAGCTCCTCCTCGCCCTGGTATCCCGAGACATCGCGACGTCCATGGGCATACGCCTCCGGTGGCTCGACCTCCAATTCCTGCTGGCCTTCGCGGTCACGGTCTCGCTCGGCCTTCGCTACCTCGGTGTGTTGCTCATGGGATCGCTGGTCATCATCCCCGCGGCGACGGGCAAACGCCTGGCGCGGAATCTGCGCGGCATGGTGCTCGTCGCCACGTCGGTGGCGATCTTCTCCACGTTGAGTGGCACCTGGGCCGGCACGCTCCTCGGGCGTGAGACAGGGCCACCCATTGTCATCATTGCGACGGGGTGCTTCCTGCTCAGCCTCCTCAAGAGGCCGGCGACATGAGCCGGCCGGGAGAAATCAGCCCCAGACCTTTGGGAGCCTGGGGCCGGGCTGTGCTCAGGGCGCCGAGGTCGAGAGGTTGGGCATCGCGATCCAACCAAAGTGACCGGACTGGACGTAGCCGTACAGGAAGTCGAGGGTGCGCGAGACCTTCACCGCGCTGCCGCTGCTGCAGTCATAGAGCGGCATCGAGACGGAGTGCTGCACCTGGGCGCGATTGAAGTTGAGGCCCGTGTTGTTCGGGTAGACGGCCTTCGTCGGTGAGCCCTTGCCGGGCAGGTTGGTGATCAGGTTGATGCGCCCATTGCGCCCCAGGTAATGGACGGCCATGTTGCCCGCGGGGCAATCGCTCGTCACATGCAGCCCCTCGTAGGGTGTGTTGTTCGAGGGGATGATGTACCAGTCGCTGTACGTGCCACCGGGGTCCGGGGCCGGCCGGTAGTTCTGGGTCAGCCAGTTCATGATGTTGGTGTAGCCCGCATCCAACAGCTCGGGCCGGACCCAGCCGCTCACGGCTCCATTGCTGGTGGGGATCGAGAAGCCCATGGCCAGGTAGTTCGGGGAGACGGTGGAGATGGTCCTCCGCGTGCCCAGGTTGATGCGGAGCTTCGTCCCGGTGGTCACATTGCCGAGCACATTGCCCAGGCTGTCATAGACGGACAGGGGCGCGGTGGCCGTGAACCAGTACGTCTTCGTGTTGCGATTACACAAGCGCGGCCGAGGGTCACACTTCATCCCTCCGAGCTCGCAGTTGTTGGGACTGTTGATGGTGTCCACGCTCGCGGAGCCGGTTCCACAGGCCGCCGAGTCCGCCACAGAGCACGAGTTGCCAACCCAGTCCGAGGTGCACTCGCCATCCAGTTCCTGCTCCATGGAGGCGAGAGCTTCCGGCTCCTCCGCCACCACGCGCTGCGCCACATCCGCGCCACAGCCCACGAGAGCTACTACCAGGAGCCCCATCCCCCAACGACGCGAAGATGACGTCAAAGCGTGTACGACGGATGCCATGGTGCCAGTCCTTTCACCGCCGGGAGGCCTATCCCGGATTTTTCTTGAAGATCCATATTTCAAGAAAAACAGGAATACAAGCCAGAGCGGCGGTCCAGGACCTGCCACGGTTCGCTACGGGATGAAGCTGTTCTGGTAGTTCGGATCCTCGATGGACAGCGCCGCAGCCGTGGGGTGCAGCGGCAGCGTCGTGTCCAGCATCACCGCCAGCTCGTCCGTCGTCTTGTGGCCGATGCTGTTCTCGTACGCGCCCGGATGCGGCCCGTGCGTCACGCCCATCGGGTGGTGGCTTACGCTGCCCGGCCCCACGCCCTTGCGGCTGATGAAGTCCCCCCGGCAGTAGAAGAGGAACTCGTCACAGTCCACCGAGCTGTGCGGATACGGGCACGGAATCGCCTCGGGGTGGAAGTCCACCACCCGCGGCACGAACGAGCAGATCAACGCCCCCCGCGTCGCGAACGTCCCGTGCCACGTCGGCGGCAGGTGCACCAACCCCGCCCGAGGCTGGAAGTTCAGGATGGGGAACGCCCACGGGTAAACCGTCCCGTCCCACCCCACCACATCCAGCGGCGAGTGCTGGTTGCGGAACCCGTGGAACACATCCCCGCGCTTCACCACCAGCTCGCGAATGCCCTCGTCCTTCGGCCCGCTGAACTCCACCAACCGGAAGTCCCGGTGGCAGTACGGCGCGTCCATCCGCAGCTGCCCCACGTCGTTGCGCCACTGCCGAGGCAGGTGCAGCCCGCCCTTGCACTCGATGGACAGCCAGTACTGCGCCACGCCCTTGTCTGGAATCAGCCGGTGCACCAGCCCCCGAGGCACGAAGACGTAGTCCTCCGCCTCGAAGCGCAAGTCCCCCAGCGGCGAGCGCAGCACCCCGCTGCCCTCTTGGATGTAGAACAGGTCGTCCCCATCCGCGTTCGAGAAGTACACCGGGTCTTCCGCCGTGGGGTGCACCACCGCCAGCGTCACGTCCGCGTTGAACAGCAGCGGAACCCTCGCATCCAGCGGAGCTCCGCCCACCCGCTGCAGCGCCTGCGTCCGGTAGTGCCGCTTCGCCAGTGGCCTCCCCGTCACGGCCTCCGGCGCCTTCCACCCATGCCCCGGCTGCGACAGGCTCTGCGTGTGCGGAGCCTGCTGGTGGTAGGCAATCGTGTAAGGCCCCTCGAAGCCGTCCCGGGTGATGCACTCCTCATACATCAGGGTGCCCTTGTCATCCCTCAGCTGGAGGTGGTGCTTGCGGGGCACCTTCCCGACGACGCGGCGCTCGAACATGGCTTAGATCCGTCCCTCGGCCTTCTGCTGCCGCTCGATGCTCTCGAAGAGCGCCCGGAAGTTGCCGCCACCGAAGCCCTGGTCCCCCTTGCGCTGGATGATCTCGTAGAAGAACGGGCCCGCCTCCGGATCCTTGTAGAGGCTCGCCGCGTCCTTCATGAAGATCTGCAGCAGGTAGCTGTGCTCCTTGTCGCCGTCCACCAGCAACTCCAAGTCGCGCAGCACCTTCACGTCCTCGTCGATCTTCTTGATGCCCAGCTTCTGGATGCGGTCCGGCAGAGCGTCGTAGTACGTGCCCGGCGTCGGCATGAACTGGATGCCCGCGTTCTGCCGCATGTCCTTCACCGAGGTGAGGATGTCCTTCACCGTCAGCGCCAGGTGCTGCAC
The DNA here is from genome assembly GCF_000737315.1 of Hyalangium minutum. GTDB lineage: Bacteria > Myxococcota > Myxococcia > Myxococcales > Myxococcaceae > Hyalangium > Hyalangium minutum. The sequence goes on along the minus strand of NZ_JMCB01000020.1, from coordinate 99,505 downwards.
GCCATCCCCGCGGTGGTCCTCGTTGAAGAGGTTGATCTGCGAGGCCTTGAAGAACGGGCGCAGCGGCTCGTTGTTCGCGAACTTCGCGCCGCTCACCGGATCCCACATCACCGTGGAGCGCAGGCCCGAGCCGTGGTCCCGCTTCTGCCGCGCCGTCACGTCCTCGGTGTGGAACTGGATGCCCCAGAACTCCTCGAAGCCCATCACCTGCTCCATCCACAGGAGCATGGGCTTCATCGTCTGGAAGTTGGACGTGATGTGGTCCACCCGGCCAAAGCCGTAGCGGTTCTTGCCGCCCTTGGGCGTCTCGTGCGCCTGGAAGCCCGGGTACAACGCGCGGTACCCATCCCGCTGGATGAAGCGGAACGTGGTGTCGCCGAACGGCGTGGTGATGCTGAACACGGCCAGCCGGCCGCCCCGGTCATCCGAGAAGCGCTGGATGTCCGTGATGAAGGTGCCGCCGCGCTGCTCCAGCAGCCGAAACGTCTTCTCGATGTCGTGCACCTCGAAGTTGACGGTGCCCACCCCGTCCGGGTGCTTGCGCAGGAAGCGCCATGCCCGCCCCCCCTCGCCCACTGGCTGGCTGACGATGAGGACGATGTCGCCCGCCTGGAACACGGCCGACTTCTGCTTACCTTCCTTCTCCAGCTCCGGCGAGGACACGCCCAGCTCCGCGAAGTCCAGCCCCTGCGTGTAGAAGCGCCGGCTGCGCTCCAGGTCATGCACGTACCAGTGCACACTCTCGATGGTCTTGATGCCCAGCGACTCGATCTTGCCCATGGTTGACTCCTTCAACCTCTCTTAACGGTCAGGCCGGCGCAGCGTCGGGCTGCCGGTCTGGATGTGCCGCCTGGAAGGCGGGAAGTTTCTCGCACGCAGCCTCGATGCGCGTCAGCGTCGGATACGGCGAGAGGTCCACTGCAAAACGCCGGGCCCCGTAGAGCTGCGGGACCAGGAAGATGTCCGCGAGAGATACGGTCTCTCCCAAACAATAGGTACCTGCGGTCTCCTTCACCGCCGCCTCCAGCGCTGTCAGGCCCCGGACGTTCCAATGGGCGGCGAAGGCCTTGTCGTCACGCTGGAGCTCGCCCTTGACGAACTGCAGCACGGACAGGTTCTGCAGCGGCTGGATGCCCGAGTTCACCATCTCCGCCAACATCCGGATCCGAGCGCGCAGCAGCGGGTCTGCGGGCAGCAGGGCAGGCGTGGGGTAACGCTCCTCCAGGTACTCCAGGATGGCGACCGACTGCGAGAGCCGCCGCACCTGGCCCCCCTCCTCGAGCTCGAGCGTGGGCACCGTGCGCATGGGGTTGAGTGCCCGGTAGGCGTCCGAGTTCTGCTGGCCGCCGTCCTTCACCAGATGCACCGCCTCATAGCTGTAGGAGAGCCCCTTGAGGTTCAGCGCGATGCGCACCCGCCACGAGCACGAGGAGCGCCAGTAGCTGTAGAGCTTCATCGCTTCACCACCTTCTGCGAGATGCGGCCGAAGAGGCTGTGGCCCGAGGCGTCCAGCGCTTCAATCTGAATGGTGTCTCCGGGCTTCATGAAGGGCGTCTTCGGCTTGCCCTCGTCGATGGTCTCGATCATCCGGCGCTCGGCCAGGCACGAGATGCCGCGCGAGCGGTCCTCGTTGGACACCGTGCCGCTGCCCAGGATGGTGCCCGCCGTGAAGCCGCGGGTCTTGGAGATGTGCTGGATGAGCTCGGGGAAGGAGAAGTGCATCTCCCCCGCATCCGTGTCGCCCACCAGCTGGCCGTTGAGCGTGGAGCGCACGCGCAGGTGCAGGCGCCCTTCCTTCCATGCCGCGCCCAGCTCGTCCGGCGTCACCGCGAAGGGGCTGAACGCCGTGGCGGGCTTGCTCTGGAAGAAGCCGAAGCCCTTGGCCAGCTCGTCCGGAATGAGGTTGCGCAGCGACACGTCGTTGCAGAGCATCACCAGCCGGATGTGCTGGCCCGCCTCGGCCGCCTTCGTGCCCTGCGGCGTGTCGCCGAGGATGGCACAGACCTCGCTCTCGAAGTCCAGGCCCCAGGCCTCGTCGGCCAGGGGGATGTCCGCCGTGGGCGCCAGGAACTCGCCCGAGCCGCCCTGGTACACCAGCGGATCCGTCTTCAGCGTGGGCGGAGGCTCGGCGTTACGCGCCTTGCGCACCAAAATGACGTGGTTGAGGAAGGCGCTGCCATCCACCCACTCGTAGGCGCGGGGCAGCGGGGCCAGCAGCTGGTTCACGTCCAACGGGCGGCTCTGCACGGTGCCGGCCTCGAGCTGCTCGGCCACCGCGCGCAGCTGCGGCTCCGCGCGCTGCCAATCATCCAAGGCGTTCTGCAGGGTGAGGGCCACGGAGGTGGCCAGTGCATACGCCGAGCTGTCCCGTTTGACGACGATCAGCCGTCCGTCGCGAGTCCCATCCTTCAGCGTGGCAAGCTTCAATGCCGGGCTCCTCGGCGGCCGAGGAAGGAACTGCCAGGCCGCCTCCTTGGGGCGGGCTTTTCGGCTGCGGGCTTTAGGGTGTCAAGCCACAGCGCCCCCTGGCACCGTGCGTTCGTGTTGTCGCTGCCAGAAGCCCAGCCCAGGGTGGCAGGCTCTCGCTGATCGCGTTACCTGTCCTTTTCCAGGCAGTGCGCAGTGCGTCATGAGCGCCTGCCCGGCTGCCCCCCGGGCCGTGGGGGGACCCTTTGTAAGGGGGTGGGATGGAAATCAGCCCGTTCGAAACCAAGGTTGTCCAGGGACGACGCGCAGCCGATCGCATTGCCGCCGCAGTGCGCAGGGAGGGCGAGGGCATTTCATGGCAGAGGGCTTTCCACAGGCCGGCGCCGTTCCTGGAGAACCCACACCCGGACGGCGGCTGGGCAACCGCTTCGAAGTACTTCAGCGCCTGAAGGCCGGCCGGGGCATCTCGACCTGGTTGGGGAGCGACCTGCGGACCGGGGGTCGCGTCGTCATCAAGGTGACGTCCACCAGTTCCATGGGCCCCACCTCGCGCCAGCGGCTGGAGCATGAGGCGGCGGTGCTCTCCGAGCTTCACAGCAGCTTCCTGGTGCCGATGATCCACCTGGGCGTGGCCGGAGACCTGCTGTACTTGGTGACGCCCTACATCCCTGGCGAGACGCTGGAGGAGCGGCTCCGGCGCGGCAGCCTGAGCCTGCAGGAGGTGCTCACGCTGGCCCAGTGCGTGCTGGCCGCCCTGGCCGAGGCCCATCGTCACGGTGTGCTCCACCGCGACGTGAAGCCCGCCAACATCATCGTCGAGGGCCAGCCGCTGGAGCGCGCCACGCTGGTGGACTTCGGCCTGTCGCGCAGCGAGCGCCTGGATCCGTCGCTGCGGGACTTGCCCGTGGGCACCGCGCGCTACCTCTCGCCCGAGCAGGCCGGCCTGCTCAACCGGCCGGTGGAGACGACCTCGGACCTGTACTCCGTGGGCATCGTCCTCTTCGAGGCGCTCTCGGGCCGCCCCGCCTTCGATGGAGGCTCCGTAGGCGAGGTGCTGCGCCAGCACTTGGCCGCGCGCCCCAAGCTGCGCAGCGGCGGCGTGGAGATTCCACGCGCGCTGGAGGAGCTGGTGGGCCGGCTGCTGCAGACGGACCCCACGGACCGGTACCAGTCCGCCGAGTCCGCGCTGGCGGACCTTCGCGCCCTGGACGAGGCGCTCTCGCACGGCGAGGCGGAGCCGGAGCTCGTCACCGGTGCGCATGATCAGCGCCGCAGCCTCACCGAGCCCTCCTTCGTAGGCCGCTACGAGGAGCTGGCCGTGCTGGAGCGTGAGCTGGAGCGCACCCGCTCCGAGCCGGGGCGGCTGGTGGTGGTGGAGGCTGAGTCCGGCGGTGGCAAGAGCCGGCTGCTGGAGGAGCTGTCCGCCCGCGCCGTGCACCACCGCGCCTGGGTGCTCCAGGGTCAGGCCCAGGATCAGGCCGCGCAGCGCCCGTTCCAGCTCTTCCAGGGCGTGGCGGCCGGCATTGCCGCGGCGGCGCGGGAGCGGCCCGCGCTGGTGGAGGTGCTGCGCCAGCGGCTGGGCGGCCAGGAGACGGCGCTGGCCACCGTGCTGCCCCAAATGGAGCCAGTGCTGCGCCCCGCCCCGCAGCAGCACCTGGGCCCTGAGTCCTTCGGCGAGAGCCGCGGCATCCGCGCCCTCACCTCGCTGCTGTCCGCGCTGGGCACGGAGGCCGAGCCCGCGGTGGTGCTGCTGGACGACTGCCAGTGGGCGGATGAGCTCACGCTGCGCGCCATCGAGGCGTGGCAGCAGACGGCCTCGCAGAGCGGCGGGCACGTCATGCTCGTGGTGTCCTTCCGCAGCGAGGAGGCAGGCCCGGGGCACATGCTGCGGCGGCTGAAGCCCACCGCCCACCTGCGGCTGGCCACCTTCGGCGCGGCCGACGTGGCCCGCATGGCGGAGTCCATGGCGGGCGCCCTGCCCCCCGAGGCCATCGAGCTGGTGGCCCGCCTCTCCGAGGGCAATCCCTTCATGGCCTCGGCGGTGCTGCACGGACTGGTGGAGGATGGGGCGCTGGTGCCCGGCCCGGACGGGTGGCAGGTGGACCCCGACGCCATGGCCCACGTGCGCTCCTCGCGGCAGGCGGCCTCCTTCCTGGTGCGTCGGCTGAAGCGGCTGCCTGTGGACTCGCTGCGCCTGCTCTCGGTGGGCGCGGTGCTGGGCAAGTCCTTCGACTTGGAGCGCGTGTCGGCGCTGTCGGGCACGCACCGGCAGCAGGTGGCCACGGCACTGGCCGAGCCCCGCCGGCGGCACATGCTCTGGGAGGACAGCAGAGACAGGTACACCTTCGTCCACGACAAGCTGCGCGAGGCCCTGCTGGGCCTGCTGCGGCCCGAGGAGCGCAAGGAGCTGCACCGGCTCACGGCGGCCACCATTGCCAGCAGCCCGCAGGCGGACCCGTTCGAGCTGGCCTACCACTTCGACGCCGCAGGCGAGTACACCCAGGCCCTGCCATACGCGCTGGTGGCAGCGGAGCGGGCGCGCAAGCAGTTCGCCCTGGCCACCTCCGAGCTCAACTACCGCATTGCCCAGCGCGGCGCCGAGGGCGCGGACTCGGGCACCCGCTACCGCATCGCCGCGGGGCTCGGGGACGTGCTCATGCTGCGCGGCCGGTACGAAGAGGCCCAGCAGCAGCTCGAGCTGGCCCAGAGCCTGGCCCATGAGCGTGTGGAGCAGGCGCGCATCTGGTCCAAGCTGGGCGAGCTGGCCTTCAAAAGTGGCCGCGGTGATGAGGGCAATGCAGCGCTCGAAAAGGGCCTGAAGCTGCTCGGGCGCTGGGTTCCGAAGAGCAATACCCTGCGAGGCCTGGGCGCCGTCTGGGAGATGGTGGTCCAAGCCGGCCACACGCTTTTACCGGGGACATGGCTCGGGCGGAGGCCCTTGGAAAACAGCGAAGAGGATCTACTCGCTGTCCACCTCTATAGCCGCCTGGCTTATGGGTACTGGTACCAGTACGGGCGCATGGCCGTGCTCTGGGCCCACCTGCGTGAATTGAATATCGCCGAGCGCTACCCCGCCACGCCGGAGCTGGCTCAGGCCTATTCCGTCCATTCTCCCGTTGCCACTGTCCTGCCATGGTTTGACCGGGCCATCGCCTACGTCACGCGCTCCCTGGAGATGCGCCGGGAGATGGGGGACGTCTGGGGACAAGGCCAGTCCCTTCATTTCTACGGGCTGGCCCTGTACTGCTCGGGCCACTTCGAGGAATGCATCGATCGGATTCGCGAAGCCATCCGTCTGCTGGCCCGGACAGGTGATCGTTGGGAAGTGAATAACGCCCACTTCCAACTGGCCATGGCCCTCTACCGGTTGGGGAGGCTGAGAGAGGCGCTCAAGTCCGCCCAGCAGTTGTACCAAGCCGCGCTGGCAATTGGGGACCGCTACGCCGTGCGGCTCGCGTTGGAGGTCTGGGGCAAGGCCGCAGGGGGCCGCATCTCTCGCACCCTGCTGGAGGCGGAGCTGGCCAACCCTGGCGCGGATCCTCAGTCCCGCGCGGGGGTCCTCATGTCCGAGGCCATCCGGCAGCTCCACGAGGGGGACGCCGAGGGCGCTGTCACCACCCTGGAACAGGCGGATCAGCTTGTGCATAACACCCACCTGCGCTCCGAATACGTGGCGCCCGTGCCCGCCTGGCTCACCACCGCGCTGCGCAGGCGCCTGGAGGGGGTCTCCTCGTTCGCGCCCGACCGACGCTCGCGCCTGCTGGCGCAGGCCGAGAACATCGCGGAGCGGGCATACAAGGTCGCCCGCATCTACCGCAACAACCTGCCCCATGCGCTGCGCGAGCGAGGCTTGCTGTCCGCCATGGCAGGCCGTGAGCGCAAGGCCCGCCGCTGGCTGGACCAGAGCCTGCAAGTGGCCGAGGAATTGAAGATGCGCCATGAGCGCGCGCAGACGCTGCTGGCGCGTGGACATGTGGGCCGGGAGTTGGGCTGGCCCGAGGCCGCGGAAGATCTGAAGACAGCGGCCCGAGAACTCCAGGAGATGGAGCAAGGGCTAGGCGAAGAGTCCTTTACGCCCAATGCTCCTGCGGATCGTCTGGAGACGCTCTCCCTGGCGGATCGCTTCCCCCGGGTGCTGGAGGCAGGCAGGCGCATTGCCTCCGCCCTCACACGCGAGGCGGTGTTCGAGGCAGTGCGGCAATCCATGCTGGAGCTGCTTCGCGCAGAGCACTGCGTGGTGTTGGATCCGGCGGAGGTGCTCCCCGAAGAGGTCCGCGCTGCCGAGGGCGTCAGCCGCACCGCCATCAATCAGGCGTTGGAGACAGGGCGCCCCGCCATCCTCGGCCAGGGAATGCCGGGAGGCGTGAGCGACAGCATGGAGATGATCGGTGTCCGCTCTCTGCTGTGCGCTCCCTTGCAAGTGCGCGGCAAGACCGTGGCGTGTGTCTGCGCCAGCCACCGCCAGGTGGGCGAGCTGTTCAGCGAGGATGAGGAGAAGCTGACCGGATTCATCACCACGCTGGCGAGCGTCGCGCTGGAGAACGCGGAGGGGTTCGAGCGCATGATGGCCTTGTCCGAGGAGCGAGGGAGGCTTTATCGCGAGGAGCAGGAGGCCGTGCGCCGCCGGGACGACTTCCTCTCCATCGCAGCGCATGAGCTGAAGACGCCTTTGACTTCGCTCCAACTGCACCTCCAAGGGCTCATGTCCCAGGTGCGGCAGACGACGCAGCTCATGCCTCCAGAGCGCGTGGCCACCAAGCTGGAGTCTGCCAACCTGCAGACGCAGCGGCTGGGCAAGCTCGTCAACGAGCTGCTGGACATCTCGCGGGTGGCTCAGGGCCAGCTTCTGGGGAAGCTCGAGGAGGTGGACTTGGTCGCGCTGGTGCGCGGCGTCATCGAGCGCTCACGCGAGGCGCTTGCTCGAGCCGAATGCCCCATCGAGCTGCACACCAGCGGGAGTGTCACCGGCCGGTGGGACAGCTTGAGGCTGGAGCAGGTAGTGGGCAACCTCCTCACCAACGCGATGAAGTACGGCGCGGGCAAGCGCATCCAGGTGTGGATCGAGCGGGACGCCACCCAAGCTCGGCTCAAGGTCCAGGACGAGGGCATCGGCATCGCTCCGGAGGATGCCCAGCGCATCTTCGAGCGCTTCGAGCGTGCTGTCTCCGTGCGGCATTACGGTGGGTTTGGCATCGGGCTCTGGCTGGTGCGAGAGATCGTCCAGGCGTTGGGGGGATCGGTCCATGTCGCGAGCGCCCCCGGCCAGGGCGCCCTCTTCACAGTCACGCTGCCCCTGAGCGGCCCAGAGTCCTCTTCCGTGGGAGACCCGCCACTCAGCGCCGCGTCAGCTCCAGGTAGATGACGTTCTGCTCGCTGTCGCGGAACATGCGTACGGCGGCGAGCTGCATCGGATCGATGTCCAGGGTGAGCGCCTGCATCTGGTCCTCATCGCGGTAGATGAGCCACCAGTCCATGAACGCCTCCAGATAGCCGGCCTCGGGGCAGGTGGCGAAGTTGGCCACCAGCAGCCGGCCTCCCGCGTTCAGCATGTTGAAGAGCAACTGCGTCAGGCGCCGGGCGGTGTTGTCGGAGAGGTAGTCATACAGGCCAGCGGAGTAGGCCAGATCCAGGTGCCCGAACACGGTGCGGCCGGTGAGCAGCGCGCGCACGGAACCGCAGACCGGCCGGATGGCCGTCTCCGGGTGCTGGCGCGCCACCTCCGCCAGGCTCATGGGATCTTGATCGAAGGCAATGAAGTCCCCCACGTGGTGCTCCTTCACGGCGTGGGACAGCTCTGCCTCTCGCAGGTGCCCGCAGGCCACGGAGAGGATCCGCGGCCGGTGCACCTGAGCGGCCACCGTGTCGATTTCCCGCGCCAGCAACACGCGCCGCTCTCGGACACTGCGAGGACTGGGCTGCTGGTACATGAAGCGGTAGATGTGCGCGCCGGACTGGAAGTTGGAGTCCTCGGGCAAGCGCTCCGCGTAAAGGTAGTCGATCAGCGCCGCATCGCCTGCATAGCCTCGCGGGCGTTCATATCCATGGCGCGTGAAGGGGCACTGATGGAGCAGCTCGCGCAAAGGATGGATGCGCGCAACCTCCAGACAGAAGCGGCGCCAATCCTTACGGCTCCAGTGCTGGCGCAGGTGGAAGAGCCCATGATGCAGCGTGAGCATCCCTTCCTGGACATCTCCTCCGTGGGCCAGCTCCCGGTAGATACCGTCCAGCCAGGAGGTTGCTTGACCGAGCATCTCGCTCTGATTGGCCCAGTCCGTCACTGGCTCAAGCAGTGCGTTGCGCCCCAGTCCACGAAGCAGGTCAGACGTCTTCAGTACTTGAGGAAATGGGTTCTGCATCAACAAGCAGAACGCGAAAGCCCCCCTCAGGCCATTCCCCAAACAGCAGAGCCAGGATGAAAGCTCACTGGGCAACCGCTGTGCGCACCACATCCCACATCCAGGCGGTGCGCCCAGGCCAGGCCACTATGCGGACGAGACAGTCGCCAGTGCGTAGGAGTCCTCACCCACAGGCGTGGCCTCCCTGAACAAGAAGCGCTGAATGGCGCGGTTGACCAGCTCCGGCTGCTCCAAGTTGGACATGTGGCCCACCCGAGGCAGCCGTACCAGCTGTGAGCCGCGGATGTGCCTGTGCAGCAGCTCCGCCCGCTCCGGCGACGTCACCACATCCTCATCGCCCACGAGGATGAGCGTCGGGGTAACAATGCGCGCCAGCTCTTCGGTGACGCCTCGGCGGGTGATGACGCCCTGCATGGCCCTCCACACGTCCCGTGGATTCTGGAGGAGTTGGGACCGCAGTTCCTCGCGCTCGGCCTTACGCGCTGGATCCTTCAAGAAGGTCCGCCCGAAGTAGATGGACATGATGTGGTCCACCACTGGCCGCAAGCCCAGCCAGTGCGCCGTCGCCGTCAGCACCCGGTAGAGAGACAGGCTGAGGAGCGTCTCTGAGCCCGCAGACGTGTCCAGCAGCATGAGCGACCGCAGCAGTTCCGGGTGACGCGCCGCGACCCGCAGCCCCACGAAGCCTCCCATGGAGAGGCCCACGAAGTGGCAGGGAGACAGCCCCAAGGCTTGGATGAAGGCTACGGCGTCTTCATACACCGTGCGCAGGTCGATGGGCTGACCGGGCGGAGCAGTGCTCCGCCCCTGTCCTCGATGATCGTAGGCGATGCAGCGGTAGTGAGACTTCAGGAACTCGATCTGCCGGGCATAGAGATGAGAGTTCCAGAGCAGCCCGTGGCTAAAGACGATTGGCTCACCGGGCCCTCCAGTATCCTCGTAATAGAGCTGTGCACCACGGATGGACAGAAAGGGCATGATATTAAGGATTAGGAGAGGACTGGATCCGGAACCATCAACAGGTGCGCGATGTTTCCCTGCCAGGACATACCTCGGCACATGCCTCTTTCGAGGTGAACTTCCCCGGACCTGTGCCCTACCCGCCCGCTGGCTCCGTGGCCCACCAAGCGAGCCGCTAGCGGTGAACGGCCTCGAGGTAGAGCACGGTGTGGGGACTGTCCCACTGCACAGCCGGAGCTCACCCGTAGCGGTCGTGCTCCACCCGGAAGTCCTCCTCGGGTGGCAGCTCGATGGGCTGGTGACGGCCGTCGAGGATGCGGTAGCGCAGCAGCACGCGCTCGATGTCGTCCGCCAGCGCCAGCACTGGCTGGATGATGCAGCCCGTGGCGAAGGACACTTCATCCAGCTGGACCAGGTTCTCCGGATGGGAGGTGGCCACGTAGAGCGTTCCCCGCGTGCTGCCCGGCTGCAGCTTCAGCGGGCAGACGCGCAGGCGTGCAAGCACCTCCGTCGGCACCATCCGCACCGTCGCCACGGGCACCTTGTCCAGCGCTTCCGTCCGAACGAAGGGCACGTTCAGGTGGCCCGCCAGTAAGCGCAGAAACACGTCGCGCGGCACGAGGTACAGCTTCAGTACCGCCTCGCCGAACTTGCACCGCATCTGCTGCTGGTAGGCCAGCACCTGCGGCACCTGCTCGGGTCTCAGCGCTCTGTGGTGAACCAACCATTCTCCGAGTCGCATCCTGGACACGCCGCCACCCCCAACCACACGACTGTCTGTCTCTTGGGGCGAGGGCTACTGCTTCCGGCGTGCCACGACACACCCCAGGTAATTCACAGGGTTGCGCTCTCTCTTCCTCAAAATGAAGAAGGATTTTCCGACCCGCCCCTCCCGGAATTACTGTCCGCCGCACACATACCCAGGAGGCTGAATGTCGTTGCGTGTCTCACGCGTGATTGCCGCAGTGGCGCTGCTCCCCACGCTGGCTCTGGCCGATATCCCTCCCCCGCGCGCCGAGCAGAAGCCCGCGCCCGCGAAGGCCCCCGAGCCCGCGAAAGCACCCGCCAAACCCTCGAAGCAGTACTCCATTGAGCAGTTCATGGCGACCACGAAGCTGGCGGGCGCCTCGTTCTCCCCGGACGAGAAGAAGCTCCTCTACTCCTCCAACGAGACGGGCATCTTCAACGCCTTCAGCGTGCCGGTGGGCGGCGGCAAGCCCACGCAGCTCACCCAGTCCAAGACGGACACCACCTTCGCGGTCTCCTACTTCCCCAACGACGAGCGCATCCTCTTCACCCGCGATCAGGGCGGCAACGAGAACAACCACCTCTATGTGCGCGAGCTGGACGGCACGGAGAAGGACCTGACGCCGGGCGACAAGCTCAAGGCCACGTTCCAGGGCTGGAAGTCGGACGACTACTCGGCCTTCTACGTCCTCACCAATGAGCGGGACGCGCGCTTCTTCGACCTCTACAAGTACGACGCGAAGAAGTACACGCGCACCCTGCTCTACCAGAACGACGGCAACTACCAGATCGCCGACATCTCTCGGGACGAGAAGTGGATCGCCCTGGGCAAGCCGCGCACCACCTCCGACAGCGACGTGTTCCTCTACAACGTGGCGCAGAAGACGCACACGAACATCACCGCCCACAAGGGCATCGTCAGCAACTCGGCCGCCGAGTTCGACCCAGGCTCCACGGCCCTCTACTTCCTCACGGACGGGGGCTCCGAGTTCAAGCGCGTGGCGCGCTATGTGCTCGCCACGAAGAAGGTGGAGGACGTGGAGCGCGCCGACTGGGACATCATGTACACGTACTTCTCCAAGAACGGCGCCTACCGCGTCACCGCCGTCAACGAGGACGGGCGCACCGCCATCCGGCTCTGGGACGTGAAGGCGGGCAAGCAGGTGGCGCTGCCGCAGATGCCCGAGGGTGACATCACCTCGGTGGTCATCGCCCGCAGCGAGAAGCGCATGGCCTTCTACCACAACGGAGATCGCGCCCCGAGCAACCTCTACGTGCACGAGTTCGCCACCGCCAAGCCCTCGCGGCTCACGAACGCGCTGACGACGGAGATCTCCGCGGAGGACCTGGTGGACGCGCAGGTGGTGCGCTTCAAGTCCTTCGACGGGATGGAGATCCCCAACATCCTCTACAAGCCGCACCAGGCCACGGCGGAGAGCAAGGCGCCCGCCCTCATCTGGGTGCACGGCGGCCCCGGCGGGCAGACGCGCAAGGGCTACTCGGCGGTGATTCAGTACCTGGTGAACCACGGCTACGTGGTGCTGGGCATCAACAACCGCGGCAGCTCCGGCTACGGCAAGACGTTCTTCACCGCGGACGATCAGAAGCACGGCCGCGAGCCGCTGCGCGACTGCCTCGAGGCCAAGAAGTACCTGTCCAGCCTGCCCTACGTGGACAGCAGCCGCATTGGAATCGCGGGAGGCAGCTACGGCGGCTACATGACGCTGGCGGCGCTCGCCTTCCACCCAGACGCCTTCAACGTGGGCGTGGACATCTTCGGCGTCTCCAACTGGCTGCGCACCCTCAAGAGCGTGCCGCCCTGGTGGGAGTCCTTCCGCGAGGCGCTCTACCAGGAGATCGGCGACCCGGCGAAGCACGAGCAGATGCTCAAGGACATCTCCCCGCTCTTCCACGCCGACAAGATCAAGAAGCCCCTGCTCGTCATCCAGGGCGCCAATGATCCGCGCGTCATCCAGCCCGAGTCGGATGACATCGTCCAGGCAGTGAAGAAGAACAAGGTGCCCGTCGAGTACGTGGTCTTCCCCGACGAGGGCCACGGCTTCACCAAGAAGAAGAACGAGGTGGAGGCCTACTCGCGCATGCTGAACTTCCTGGATCAGCACCTGAAGAAGTCCGGCACCGCGCCGATGAACTGACGCCTGTCTCCGAAAAGCATGCGGCGGGGCCAGCTCTGGGAGCCAGCCCCGCCGCACGTGTTTTCAACGCGGGAGCCCGTTCAGTCCGAGCCCCGCAGGTTTACGCCTTGAGCGGCTTCACCGACTGCGGGCACTGCCAGTAGGTGTACTCGCAGGCACCCGTGGACTCGTCGCACGGGACCTTCATGATCGTGATCAGCTCACACGGGTGAGACGGCTCACCCGCCCCCGCGGGAGCAGCGCCCGGAGGCGCCGCGACTCCAGGAGTACCCGAGCTGCCCTGAGGAGCCGAGCCAGCCCGGCCTGCCCCGCGCCCCTTGCGCGAAGAGCCCCGCGGGTCCTGCCTCGACTCCTGCGACGGCGCTCCCCACAGTGGGGACACCACCGGCAGCAGGCCCGGCGCCACACCCAGCACCGCGCCGAGGACGTACAGCTTCGTTCGCATGAGACCCCCTTTGCCGGCTGAGCCCGCCGCCACACCCCAATGGCGCAGCGGCTCCGGTCCAGCGGCAGGACGTAACTACCAGTCAGGTCTGACACTTTTCGGAGCCGGCCCCCGCTCCCGGCCCAAGCCTGTCCCCCTGTCCTTTCGCGGCCTTCCACCGTCTCCGCCAACGCGCCAGGAGGGGGTCTTCCTCCTACCCTGAAGAGGATTAGGATGATCCGCTACCCCGGCGGCCGTCGGCGCTGTGTGGTATGGGAGCAACCTCCTCATGCCCTTCCAGATCACTGTCCACGAACCGGATCGCATCCTCGAGGTCGTCTACCCGCCGCAGCCCACGCAGGAGGACGTGGACGACTACCTCACGCGCGTGAGGGCCACCATTGAAGCGCTCAACGGCGACTGGAGCGCGCTGGTGGATCAATCCCAGTTGCGCGTCATGCCCTCCAACATGGTGGTCATCATGGCCAAGCTCAACGCGTTCGCGCAGCTCAAGGGCATGAAGCGCTCGGCGCGCATCGTCTCCACGGCGGCCTCCGGGCTCCAGGCGTGGCGGATGACCAAGCAGGCCATGCTCAACATCCCCGCGCGCACCTTCGAGTCCCGCGCCGACGCCCTGCACTGGCTGAAGAACCCCGACGACGAGTGAAGCTGCAGTCTGGCTGCTCTTCGACAGCCACTCTGGAATTCCCCAGTCTCCTAGACTGAGAGTGAAGACAGGGAAAGCGGTTTGAGGCATCATCCGCGGCCCCGCTTGCCTGCTCTGCGGGCGAGCCGTCCCCCTGTCCCCCAAGGAGTGGCCGTCTATGCGTAACCCCTGGTCCAGCGCCCCCCGGCGCGCCCGCGTTCTCGGAATTCTGCTGTGTACCCTGGCCTTCGCCGGCTGCGGCCCTCTGGAGGAGGGCGACGTGGCGCAGGAGCCGGTGGGCGAGTCCCAGAAGCCCGTCGTCTATGGCACGGACAACCGCACGGACGTGTACGCGCACACGGACGTCACCCTGCGGGCCCGCGCCCAGCAGTCCACCGTGGCGCTGATGCGGCCCAGCGCGATCAACACGAGCAGCCCCAACAACGTCACCTTCTCCGCATCCACGCTGCAGTCTGCCTTCAACCTGTGCACGAACCAGCGCTTCCTGACGGATCCAACGCCGGCGTTCTGCTCGGGCACGCTCATCGATGATGACCTGGTGCTCACGGCGGGCCACTGCATCACCAGCTCGTCGGACTGCTCCAACACGCGCTTCGTCTTCAACTTCTACCGGCCTGCGGCTGGCGCGCTGCAGACCGTCACCACGGCGGATATCTTCTCGTGCCAGTCCATCGTCGCGCGCCAGCAGGCGGTGGTGAACGGGCAGAACCTGGACTTCGCCGTCGTCCGCCTGGACCGGGCCGCCGCCCCGCGCTTCACCCCGGCGCCCATCCGCGCGGGCAACAGCGCGCTGCCGGTGGGTACCTCCATCACCGTGATTGGCAGCGGCAGCGGCATCCCTTTCAAGATCGACGCGGGCGGCACGGTGCGCGACGCGCGCGCCGCCACGCTGGACTACTTCATCGCCAACACGGACACCTTCGGCGGCAACTCGGGCTCGGGCGTGTATGAAAACAGCGGCTACACGGTGGCGGGCATCCTCGTGCGTGGCGAGACGGACTACGTGACGAGCGGAAGCTGCCGCGTGGTGAACGTGTGCACCGAGACGGGCTGCCGCGGCGAGGACATCACCTACGTGCGCCCGGCCATCAACGCCTACTGCGCGGTGGCGGGCAGCCTGCGCCTGTGCGGCACCTCCGAGCCGCCGCTCCCGCCGGCCAACTCGCTGGCCTTCAACACGACGAACACCAACAGCGCCCAGCAGAACACGGTGAACAAGGTGGTGGCCCTGACGGCCGGACAGAAGATCACCGTGGCCACCTGTGGCCTCACCGGCGCCAACTTCACCGGTGACACGTTCCTGCGCCTGTTCGGACCGGCCGCTACCGAGGTGGCCAACAACGACGACGCGTGCGGCGGCCAGGGCTCCAGCCTGAGCTTCACCGCCACCACCAGCGGCAACTACGAGATCCGCGCCGGCTGCTATTCCAGCGGCAGCTGCAGCGGCACCGCCGTGTGGGAGATCACCACGGGCACGCCTCCGGCCAACGGCTCGTACGCCTTCAGCGCGAGCAACACCAACAGCGCTCAGCAGAACACGGTGAACCGGGACGTCACCCTCGCCGCCGGCCAGACGATCACCCTGGGCACCTGCGGCGTCAGCGGCTCCTCGGCCTCCGGGGACACCTATCTGCGGCTCTATGGCCCGGCGGCCTCCCAGGTGGCCTCCAATGACGACGGGTGCGGCAGCGGCACGGCCTCCAACCTGACCTACACCGTCACCACGGCCGGCACCTACCAGATCCGCGCGGGCTGCTACAACGCCACCAGCTGCAGCGGCACGGTGGCCTGGACGGTCCAGTAGCCCGTCCGCTGCACGGGCCGAGAGCCCCTCATGCCGGGAGCCCCCTGCTCCTGGTATGAAGGGGCCTCCATGGGTGTCTTCTTCGGTTTCTTGCTGTTGCTCGTGGGCCTCGGAGTGGTCTCGCCGCTGATCCTGCAGGGGATTCGCCGCACGCTCCGCCAGCGCCTCGAGGCGCTCTCTCCCCAGCTCGAGCTGACGGACGTCGCGTGGGAGGAGCAGTGGCTGGGGCTCACCCTGGTGGGCCGCACAGAGGACACCCCGGTGGCGCTGGTGAGCCGTCCCTGGGGCTCCTACGAGGTACGAGCGGGGATCGACGCCTCCTTGCCCTTCGGACTGAGTCTCACCCCCCAGAACCGGGATGTCCGGCTGGAGGGACTGCAGGACATTCAGGTGGGAGTACAGGACCTCGACGCTGCCTTCCAGGTCCAGTGCGAGAACCCGGCCGCCGCCATCCGGTACATGCGAGACGAGCGGACCCAGCGAGCCCTGCGCGCCGCGCTCGAGGCCGATCCCAAGGCCTCCGTGCTCGGCGGCGAGGTTCGGCTCTCGTTGCCGCGCTCGAGCAACAAGGAGCTGCTCCGGCGCCAGATCCGCGCCGCCATCCGGAGCGCCCAGGGGCTGAGAGAGGCCACGGGGCAGCTCCCGGCCAAGAACCCGCCCGTGCTAGAAGGCCCTGAGGCACCGCGCTCGCCGACTTCCGTCGCTCCTGCGGCCGCAGCCCCTGCCCTCTCAGTCCCGGAGCCGCGTTTCTCCGCGGAGTACGTCCACCGCATGCGGCTGAAGCACCAGCAGCGGCGCGCGATGCAGTGGGGCGTGTACGGGGTCATGGCCGCGCTCATCCTCCTCCCCGTGGGGCGCATCTTCCGCCTGCCCGAAGGCCCGCTGGCTCCCGTGGCGGACTTCCTGCTCGAGTGGGACGCCGTGGCGTTCGTCGCCATCATGGCGTGTGTCCTGCTGCGCCTCGCTCTCGACCGCTGCCCGAGCTGCTCCACCACGCTTCCCCAGTTCGAGCCCAAGGTTCAGGACCTCCCCCACCTGTTCCGCCGCCGGCGGGTCAAGTGCGAGAGCTGCGGCCTCCAGCTCCGTTGAGCCCACTCGCCCTCCGAGCAGGCGTGGGCAACGCTTGACAGTCTCGACGGCCGGATCTAACGCGGAGCGCCATGAGCACTCCCCGCTTCCCCAACCCGTCCTCGCCCATCAGCACCAAAGGTCCCCTCCGCGTCCTCCTGCTGGAGAACATCCACGTCTCCGCCGAGCGCCTGCTGGCCGCCGAGGGCTTCGAGGTGGAGCGAGTGGCCGGCGCCCTCAAGCCGGATGAGCTCGCCGAGAAGCTCAAGGGCGTGCACCTGCTGGGCATCCGCAGCAAGACGAACGTGCCGGAGAGCTCGCTGGCCCACGCCGAGAACCTGATGGCCATTGGCGCCTTCTGCATCGGCACCAACCAGATTGATCTGACGGCCGCCAACACCCACGGCATCCCCGCCTTCAATGCGCCGTTCAGCAACACGCGCAGCGTGGCGGAGATGGTGATTGCGGAGATCATCGTCCTGACGCGCCAGCTGTTCGACCGCAGCCGCGAGGTGCACACGGGCCAGTGGCGCAAGGTGGCCACCGGCAGCCACGAGGTGCGCGGCAAGACGCTGGGCATCATCGGCTACGGGCACATCGGCTCGCAGCTGGGCGTGCTGGCCGAGTCGCTGGGCATGCGCGTCGTCTACTACGACATCATGACGAAGCTGCCGCTGGGCAACACGCGCTCGGCTCCCACGCTGGACGCGCTGCTGGCCGAGTCGGACTTCGTCACCCTGCACGTGCCGGCCACGCCCTCCACCAACATGATGATGGGCGCGGCGGAGCTGGCGAAGATGAAGAAGGGCGCGTGCCTCATCAACGCCAGCCGCGGCTCCGTGGTGGATATTCCGGCGCTGGCGCGGGCACTGCGCTCCAAGCACCTGGGCGGCGCGGCGGTGGACGTGTACCCGGAGGAGCCAGAGACCAACAGCGACGGCTTCGTCACCGAGCTGCAGAACCTGCCCAACGTGGTGCTGACGCCCCACATCGGCGGCTCCACCGAGGAGGCCCAGGAGTCCATTGGCCGCGAGGTGGCCACCTCGCTCATCAAGTTCGTGCGCAGCGGCGCCACCACGGGCTCGGTGAACTTCCCGCAGGTGGAGGTGCCGCTCATCCCCAACACCCACCGCATCCTCAACGTGCACCGCAACATCCCCGGCGTGCTGCGCGACATCAACCGCATCGTCTCGGACATGAACGCCAACATCCACGCGCAGGTGCTGAGCACGGACTCCAACATCGGCTACCTGGTGATGGACCTGGACCAGGACGTGTCCGCCCAGGTGTGCACGGCCATCGCCGGGCTGAACACGGACATCAAGACGCGCATCGTGTCCTGAGCCCCGCAGGCCCGTGGGAGGATCCTCTCAGGTGTCGAGGATCTTCCCCGGGTTGAGGATGCCGTGAGGGTCCATCGCGCGCTTGAGGGTGCGCAGCAGCTCCAGCTCGGCCGGGGCGCGCGTGTAGGAGAGGTAGTCCTTCTTCAGCAGGCCGATGCCGTGCTCGGCGGAGATGCTGCCGCCGTACTTGCGCACCAGGGAGAAGATGTCGTGGTCCGCCTGCTTCGTGTGGGCGAGGAACTCCGCCTTCTCCAGCGTGTCCGGCTTCATCACGTTGACGTGCAGGTTGCCGTCACCAATGTGGCCAAAGAGGCAGATCTCCCAGCTGGGGTAACGCGCGCGGAAGAACTGATCCAGCTCCGAGCAGAAGGACTCCAGAGCGGAGATGGGCAGGGAGATGTCGTTCTTGTGGGGCAGGCCGGTGGCGGAGAGGCTCTCGCTGATGCTCTCGCGCAGCGCCCACAGCTCCGCGGCCTGCGAGGCGCTCTGGGCCTGCGTGCCGTCCGTCACCAGCCCGCGCTCGAAGAGCGAGCTCAGCCACGCCTCCACCGCCGCCGCGTCCGTGGCCTCCGCCTCCACCAGCACGTAGCAGCCGCTGGGCGCGTCGAAGGGCGAGCGCAGCTTGCGGTGGCGCTGCACTCGGGCCAGGCACTTGTCCGTGAAGAACTCGTAGGCGGACAGCAGCAGCGGCGCCTGCCGCGCGTCCCGGAACAGCCGCAGCACCGCCGCCACGTCCGGCACCGCGAAGAGGAACACCTCCTGCTTGCCGGGAAGACGGGTGAGCTTGAGCGTCGCCTCGGTGATGATGCCCAGCGTGCCCTCGCTGCCGATGAAGAGCTGGCGTAGATCCGCGCCCGTGTTGTTCTTCTCCAGCGCGCCGTTGAGCTCCAGCACTTGCCCCTGGGCCGTCACCACCTGGAGCCCCAGCACCCACTGCCGAGTGAGCCCGTAGCGGATGACCTTCACCCCACCCGCGTTGGTGGCGATGTTGCCGCCCACGTGGCTGGAGCCCTTGGAGGCGAAGTCCACCGGCCACGTGAGCCCGTGCTGAGCGCAGTGCTGGTGCACCGCCTCCGTCACCGCTCCTGCTTGTACGCGCACCGTGTTGCCGAGCAGATCCACTGGATCCATCCGGTTCATCCGCCGCAGGGAGAGCACCAGCTCCCCCTTGGCCGCCACCGCGCCCGCCGCCAAGCCCGTGCGCCCACCTGAGGGCACCACCGCCACGCGGTGCGCGTTGCACAGGGCCAGCAGCCGCGCCACCTCGTCCGTCGTGCGGGGGAAGGCGATGGCCACCGGGGCCGGGGCGTAGACGCGCGTCCAGTCGCGCCCGTACTCCGCCAACTCGCTCGGCTCTCGGGTGAGGAAGTCGGGAGGAAAGCCCTCGGAGATGGCTTGGAGGAAAGCGTCGGGCAGAGCGGCGGTGGACATACTCCAGGCGTATTGCAGCCGCCCGCTCCTGACAAGCCGTTCGGTGCCTTCCTGTCCGCCTCCCGTCCAGCCCCGCCCTGGTGGCTCAGGGCTTCATGAGCGCGGCCAGCTTCTCGGCCAGTTCCGCCTCGGTGCGCAGCGGAGCGTCGTCCAACGCCTCCGCCTCCGCGCGCACCAGCGCCGCCGTGCGCTGCGCCACCTCGCTGGCCGCCGCCTTCTCGCCCTTGTGCCACTGCTCACAGGCCTTCCGAGCGCCCAGGATGAAGTTCGTCAGCGCCACCGTCTTGCGCACCGTGCTCTGCGAGTACCACGACGCCGTGGCGCTGAGCGGCTCGCTGCCCTCGTACTTCGCGGTGAGGGTGACCTCGGGCGACGCAGCGCCCTCCACGGGCTGGAAGGAGAACCCGCTCGCCACCACGGACTGGTTCGGATGCACCTCGCCGGTGCTGCTCATCCGCGCGACGATGGCGCCCCGGCGCCGCGAGAGGAACACCGTGGCCACATCCAGCGTGGCCGTGCTCACTCCTGGAGCCACTCCGGGCACGCCGTACACCGCCTCCACCCGGAAGCCCTCCGCCGGGGTAAGCGCCATGTGCAAGTCATAGGCGATGGGCGTCACCAGGAAGTCGAAGTCCTCGCCGAACACCGCCTGCGTCCTCTCTGCGTTGTTCAGGTAGAAGTAGTTCGACCCGCGCACGGCGGAGATCTTCGTCACGAGTTCCTGTCCAAAGGCGATGTTCACGCCGAAGACGGTGGTGTCCCGGCCTGCCTCGGAGTTGCTGCGCAGCAGGTCCATGAACTCGCTGTCGCCTGTGGCGCCCACGTTGGGCATCGCGTCCGTGAAGAGGAACAGCCGGCGGGAGCGCGCCGCATCCACCGGCCTCTTGGCCAGCTGCTCGAAACCCTCCTTCAGCCCACACTCGATGCAGGTGCTGTCCTCCGCCTCGATCTTGCCAATGGCGTTCAGGAGCGCCGCGCGATCCTTCACGGGCTGCTGCTTCACCAGCGTGTCCACCTCGTCATCGAAGATGACCAGCGAGAAGGTGTCGTTCTCGTCCAGCTTCCCCACCAGCCTGCGCGCCGCCTCCTTCACCGCCTCCATCGGCTCGCCCGACATGGAGCCCGAGTGGTCGATGACCAGCGCCACATCCAGCGGCTTGCGGCGGAAGGTGGCCCCGTCCACGTTCGAGGAGAAGCCCACCTGCACGAACACCTCCTGGCGCCCCGTATCGATGGCCGGGGCAATGCCCGTCGCCGTGCGCAGGCACAGCACCTGATCGCAGCCCGAGCCGTCCAAGGGCAGGTCATGCTCCGAGTAGAGCCCCTCCGCGACGAAGTCCTCCTGCAGAGGGACTTGGCCTTCCGCGACCTTCCGGCGCGCCAGCCCGATGTCCTGCGCTCCGCCGGGCGTGGCTCCGAAGCCGTCGGCCGCTGACGAAACGGGCACACCACAGCCAGCCACCGTGAACACCGCCGCCACCAGCGCGGCGAGGAGCCTTCGCGTCATGTCTTTCTCCGGGGAATGGGGTGCTCGCGCCAAAGCAAGCCTTGTTCCCGGACGCAAACCGTGGATTTCACTGGGCGCGGCGTCACAGATGCCCCACCTTCCCTGACAGCAGTGTCAGGGCTCGGGTGAGGCCACGATTCCAAGACGCGCTCGGCAGCGGCGTGCTGCGACCCTGAGTCATCCCCTCACTTGACCGAGGAGTCCGCCGACGCTCTGCCCGAGCCCAGTTCCACGATGCTCGCGGCGAACTCGCCCTCCAGCTCGGCCTTGAAGGCCCCTGGCTCGCTCGCCGCCCGGATGCGGCCGTGCGCCGTGCCGCCATCGGAGATGAAGGACACGGTAGCGCTCTGGATCTCGTACACCTCCGCCGGCCACGTGCGCAGCACACGCAGCACGTAGCCCTTGCACCCGCGCAGGTCGCCCGGCCGGTCCAGGTCTGTCTTCTCGCACGCCAGCGCGAGCGAGTAGATGGCCAAGTTCGTGCTCCCTCCGCCCCCCGCTGTGTTACGCACCGTGCCGAGCAACACCACGCTGTCTCCCGGCACCAGCGTGCGCGCCGCGCGCATCAGCTTCTGGGGATCGCCCCTCGCTGAGCCCGTCTCCGCCGCCTTCAGCAGCTCGGCGGGCTTGAGGTAGCGCAAGTTGGCGTCCCCCATCAGCGTCGCGTTCAGGGTGAACTCCTCGTGGATGCGCTGCTTGGCCGCCCCTCCCGCGGGCGTCTCATAGAAGCGCATCTCCAGCCCCGGCAGCGTCGCGCTCCGGGCCGCACAGCCAGACACCACCGCCGCGAGCGCGACGGTCCACGCAAGTCGCATCGTCATGGGCACAGGCTCCTTGTCGAGACTCACGGTTACCGGCTCGCCGAGTTCGTCTTCGCCCCCGGCGCCTGGTCCTCGGGCGCCAGGACGATCTCGATGCGGCGGTTCTGGCTCTTGCCTTGCGGCGTCCGATTGGACGCCATCGGGTGGAACTCGCCATAGCCCACCGCCGAGAGCCGCTCCGCCGGCACGCCCTTCTCCTGTAGCAGCTTCACCACCGCGAGCGCGCGCGTGGTGGACAGCTCCCAGTTGCTCGGGAACGGCCCCTTGGAGTCCGTCGGCACGTCATCCGTGTGGCCCTCCACACGCACAATCTTCCCCGGCACGTCCTTGAGCGCCTCGGCCACCTTCACCAGCGCCGCCTGCCCCTCCGGGTTGATCTTCACGCTGCCGGACGAGAAGAGGATCTTGTCCTTCATCTTCACCACCATCCGGCCCTTCAGCTCGGACAGCTCGATCTTCCCCGTCTTGATTTCATCCTTGAGGCTCTGCGCGAGCGACTCGTACTGCTCGGACTTCTTCTCCAGCTCTGCGCGCGCCTTCTCCAGCTTCTCCTTGCTCTGGGCCAGCGACTCGTTGAGCGCCGACAGCTCCGCCACCTTCTTCTGCAGCTCCTGCCTGCGGGACTCGCTGGCGGCGAGCGCCTCTTCCGACTTCGCGCGCTCCTTCTGCGCCGTCTCCAGGTCCGCCGACAGCTGCGCCACCTTCGAGTCCAGCGCCTTCGCCTTCTCCGACTCGTCCCCGTACTGCCGGCGGAGGTTCTCCGCCTCCAGGGCCTTCGCATCCAGCTGCGACTTCGGAACCCCACAACCCAGGAACAGCGTCCCCATGGCCAGCGACACGATCGTCCGTTTCATGCGTTCCTCCCAGGGCCTCGCTTCCTCGCAGACAAGCCATGTGCGAGGAAACGGCTCGGAGTGCGTTCTGTGGACGAGATAACGCAGCGCGATCGCAGTCCTTCAGCCTCGCTGTGCGCAAAAACGAGGCCCTCGCCCGAGTGTTATGGTTCGGACTCTGGTTTCAGCTGGTCCACGAGTGAATCCGGCTCGCTGCCCAGGGCTTCGTAGAGGGCCAGCACGCGATCGAGCTCCCGCCGCAGAATGCGGTGGTGATTGCGGTTCTTCACCGCCGCGTCCAGCCCGAACAGGCGCATGGCCTCCTCCCGGCCCACCTGCTGGGAGGCCACCCCGAGCACGAAGCCCCGGAACGCATCCGCCAGATCCAAGTCCATCGCCCCGCGCTGCCGTGCTTCGTGGAAGAAGGCCAGCGCCGCTGTCCGCATGGACTTCAGCACGGTGGACAGCTCCGCCCCTTCCGGGTCCAAGCCCAGCGCCTCGGCGATGTGGCGCTCCTCCAGCATCAAGCCTGACACATCGCGAGCGCCGATCCGCGTCTGCTCGGTCATCGCCACCATGATGGAGCGGCGGACGATGTTGTCGAGCTGGCGGAGGTTGCCCGGCCAACGGCTGGTGCTCAGCCGCCGCTGAGCCTCGGGAGCCAGACGCGCCTGGCCCCCGGGCATCCGCTCGCGGAAGCACCGGTTCACCATGTACTCCGCCCACAGGGGAATCTCGTCCTGGCGCTCGTCGAGCGGCGGCACTTTGATGGGCAGCACGTTGATGCGGTAGTAGAGGTCCTCCCGGAAGCGCCCCTGCTCCACCGCCTTCCGGAGATCGACGTTGGTGCCAATGATGAAGCGGACGTTGGCGCGCCGGTCCTTCGAGTCGTCTCCCAAGGGCCGGTAGGTGCGCTCCTCCAGCAGGTACAGCAGGGACGCCTGGACCTTCTTGGAGAGCTTGTCGATCTCGTCGATGAAGAGCGTGCCCCCCTCGGCCCGGGCCACGCTGCCGAGGGTGTCGCGCACGGCGTTGGTGAAGGCGCCCTTCTTCCAACCGAAGATCTCGGCGTTCTGCAGCTCTTCGGGGACCGTCGTCAGGTCCAGCACCTCGAAGGGGTTCTGCTTGCGCGGGGAGTTCTGGTGGCACCAGCGCGCCAGCCGGGACTTGCCCGCGCCCGTGGGGCCAGAGATCAGCAGCGTCTCATCCCCATGGGCGAACATGCGGAGCATGGGGAGCATCTGCCCCATGGCGCTGCCCACCACCGGGAGGAACTCATCCACCTCCGTGGGCTTCACCGTCCGCGGCGCGAGGCCCGTCAGGTACGGAGCGGAGACGTCGCTGAGCAGTTGCAGCCGCGCCTCGCAGTCCTTCCAGATGAAGGGCCGGCCCATGGACGCCGGGCAACTGGCCTCCAGCGACACCATTCCGTCCAGGTGGCCCGCCCAGCTGCGCAGTGGCAGGACGCAGACGTGGGTGGCCTCGCGACCGAGGAAGCGCTGCTGGCTCTCCTGGCTGTTGAAGCCCTCGCTGCTCTCGGGGGGCGCCGGCATCACCTTGTGCGCCGCGTCCGAGCGATGGGGCTGGATGGTGCGCGTGGCGATGTCGATGGAGACGGCGCAGCGGTGCTCCTGGAGCGAGCGCCAAGCCGTCGCGGACGCATGCAGAGGGCCTGCGTTGTCCGTTTTGCCGCCGGACAGGTCCACCACCGCCAGACCGCGGTAGGCCTCATCGGGACGCAGGTAGATCATCCCCCGTAGCAGCCGCCCCGTCTTCGCGTAGGGGCTCGCGGCGAGCACCTCCTCCACCACCTTGAGCATGCCCCGAAGCACCACCTCGGCCGCATCCTCGAAGTACCGGGCCTGCTGCAGGGTCGCCAACAGGGACTGGATCGCTTCGGGCATCATCACTCTCGCCTGCGCGTGCTCGGAAACTCCGCTTCCCCACAACGGGTACGAGGATGCGCCACGCTCAGGCTTCAGTACCACACCCACCATCCTTCGGGGGGCCTGGGCTCAGCGCAGCTGCACCCGCAGTGTCCGTGTTGACCCCCTCGAGAGACGGCGCTGCAGCAGGTGAGAACCGACCCGACAGGGCTTCCCCGACTTCACGGCCAGTCACTCGCCTCGCGGTTCACGCTCGTGCAGGCTCAGCCGCTCCCACTGACGCAGCGCCGTCAGCGCCTCGGCGGAGTCCGCTGGAGGAGATTCGAGGAGCTCAGGCCAAGGCCCCCCTCGGTGCTCCTCGAGAGGCTCCGCGGTCCTCGAAGGGACGGCGCTCTGCTCCGGCTCGGCCTCTTTCGCCAGAGGCGGCCAGGAGCGGTTGAGCAGCGTGTCCAGGTCCTCCGGAGGCAGCTGCCGGGAAGGTCTCCGCGGCGGCGCCGGTGGCTCTTCCTTCCAAGGGAAGAGCAGCTCGGTCCGTCTCGAAGGCTCGGCGGGAGCCGGTGGACTGCTGCTCTTCGGAGTCCACATGCGGACCGTCGGCGCCGTCCTCACCGAAGCCTCGGCGGCAACAGGGGCGCTCCGGGTTCTGGCTGGCGCCTCGGCATCACGCGTCTCGGGCTGCGAGGCCGCGGGCATGCCCAGCACGGTAGGGCGCGGGTCCTCTGCGGGTGTTGGACGCCGCGGAGGCACAGGACGCTCCCCTGGATGCTCCGGGCCTGGCAATGAAAAGCGCGACGCCCGCACCTGCGGCCGCGTAAAGGGGGACGGTTCGAGCGACAGCACTCCGGGCGGATCGACTCGGCGAGACACGCGAGGGGGTCCCGGGGGCGTGCTCAATCGGACCGCCGGAGCCCCAGGCACGGGCTCTGCCGAAGGGGGTGAGGCAGAGGACTCCAGCGAAGCAGCACGTGGCTGCGAAGGCACCCATTTGTTTCCCATGCGGGACGCCCCCTTCTGCGCGTTCTGCGGCACGGCCTCCTGGCAGTCCACCGGAGGCCCTGTCTTGATTCCCTGACGGTTCTGCTGCCGAGAGCCCGCTGCGGAGCCAGGAGGCGAGGGCTTGGAGAACACCCCCTCCGCCCACGCCTGAATCCGGCGAGCCCACGCGCGAGCCAGCGAGCCGCGCCTCTTCCTCTTCGAGTGCTCATCCACGGCTGAGGGACTCGAAGGTCAGGACGAGCCGCGAGATGTCGGCCTGGTTGTTGATCGCGTCGAACGCAGCCACCTCCCAGTCGCAAGGCCAGCAGGCCAGGAGGTTGTAGCGAAGCATCTCGGTCATCCCATCCATACCGAGCATGACGATGGAGACATTCTTGGGCCGAGGCTGGCCGCTCATGGAGTCGAGGAACCAGTTCCACAGCTCGGACGAGGTGGCGAAGCCGCGGCTCAGCGTCGCCTGTCCCAGGTGGAGGGCCCCCGGCTGTTGGCGCACCCCTGTGCTGTCGCCGCCCTCGCGAGAGTGGATGACGTTCAGCCTCTTGGCCAGCAGCCCTTCGAGCTGGGTGAAGTGGCCCTCCGCCACCCCGTCGATGATCAGCTTGAAGTTGTAGCTCCGGAAAAGATCCACCCGTGCGCCAGGCTGGGCGCCCAGTTCGGTCGCGCGCGGTGTGTTCACCAGCGGGTTCGCCTCAGCCATTCTTCACCTCCTCTACCTCCATCCCGCCTGGGTGCTGAATGATGCGGAGGAGGATGAACTCGGCGGGCTTCACCGGCGCCAGGCCGATGAACGCCACCACTTGCCCCGCGTCGATGCTCTCGGGAGGGTGGGCCTGCTCGTCGCATTGAACGAAGAAGGCCTCTTCCGGGGTGCGGCCCTGCAGCGCGCCGTCGCGCCACAGCCGCAACAGGAAGGCGCCCACGTCCCGGCGGATGCTCGTCCAGAGCGTTGGATCACTCGGCTCGACCACCGTCCACCCGGTGCCCACGGAGATGGACTCCTTCACGAAGTTGAAGAGGCGGCGCACGTTCAGAGAGCGCCACTCGCTGTCCGCGCCCGCCACCGTGCGCGCGCCCCCCACACGGATGCCCTGGTTGGGGAAGAAGCGGATGCAGTTGACGCCGTGGGAGTGGAGCTCCGCCTGCTCCTCGTGGGTCACGTGGCGCACGAGGTCCCCCGCGCCGTACACCACCTCGTTGGCCGGCGCCTTATGGACACCGCGAGACACATCCGTCCGCGCGTAGATGCCCGCCATGTGCCCGCAGGGCGGCACGTTCACCCGCTCGCCAGACATGGGGTCCACCGTGGTGATCCACGGGAAGTAGAAGGCCCCGAAGCCCTGATCCGACACCCGCGGACGCAGACCCTTCGGCGGCAAGCTCGCCGACGCCTCACCGGGCTTCGTCCCGGGTGCCTCTAACAGGGCCATCCGGGTGAGCAGTTCGAGGTCGTCCACGTCCTCGGGAGCATCCAGAATGGCGACGCGGTCCTTCATCTTCTCCGCGTGCGAGAGCAGCGCGTCGTGGGACGCGGGATCGGCCCAGCCGGGGGCCGCCACCATGGCCACCTCGGTCACCTCCTCGAGCACCGCCAGCCCCTCGCGCTTGCGCGTGCCTCCCGTGAGCCGCCTGGCGTCTCCAATGTTGACGATGAGGCAGCGACGCCCACCGTTGAGGAAGAAGCCGTAGACGGCGCGGGACAGGTCCGTGCCAGGGCTGTCCGGGCGGGTGAACTCCTTGAGGAAGTGGGGCCAGCCATGAATGGCCACCGCCTCGTGCAGGTGGGCATCCGCCAGAGGTGCTCGGCCCACGAAGGCCGCCGTTGTCGGCCCCACCCCTTGGATGGAGCGAGTGCCCGTGGAGACCTCCCCCACGGAAGCACCGGGCGTCAGAGAGCTCAGCACGTCACCCCTCCTTCAACGGCATGCGGATGACCAGCTGCCCGGCCTCCGAGGTGAGCGCCTCGTTCCCCACGTGGAACACCTCCCCCTTGGCGCGCACCTCCAGCCGGCCCAGGGACTCCAGGGGCGGCACGAGCGGGAACCGGAAGCAGCCGCGCGCGTCCGTGCGCGTGCTCAGCTTCAGCGCTGGCAGCTCCACCAGCGCGCCCGGAATGGGCACATCCCCCGGCCCCACCACCCGCCCCAGCAGCGCCTCGTTGGGAAGTGTGTGCGCGACGAGCGGGAAGCCCACGCGACGCACCACCGGCTCCTCGCGCTCGCGGCGCACCGGCAGCCGAAGGCGGAAGGCAGGCTGGGGAGACACTCCCAGTGCGGTCCACAGCTCCACCGGAACGGGGCTGAGATCCACCTCGAACTCCGGCGTGTCCAGCGCCGAGAACACCAGTTCTCCCAGCAGTTGGTGCGCGCGCTCCGGCGTGTCCGCCGTCACGGTGACCAGGTAACAGACGGAGAACTGCAGCGGCACGCGGCGCAATGAGCGGGCCGGCGGCGCGGCGCCCAGCTCCAACAAATAGAGGCCGACCCCAGGATTCTGAACCTGGAAGTCCGGCGCAGTGAAGGAGACAGGCATCTCCCCAGACACTTCGCCCACCCACGCCTTCAGGCGCTGGTCGATTTCATCGATCATTTTGTCCCCCACCCCACGCGGGCCCTGTCCCTGGCGCGCGGGTAGCCAGGAAAGTTGATCCCGAACTGCGCGCGGGAAACTGCCCCGGAGGCTGAAGGCGCGTTGGCGCACGAACACCTATGATGGGCGGCGGCCATCCCGGCCCTCCCTCCTCTATGAACACCATTCCCATGAGCAGACGCGTCGCCTCTGGGGTCTCCCGCTCCTGCGCCGCGCTGGCCTGTGTGCTAGCGCTCGGTGCCGGTGCGAGAGCCCAGGCCCAGGACTCCACCCCCACTCCCCCGCCCGCACCTCAAGCCGAGGCCGCGGCGGACTCCGGCAGTTCAATCAAGCTTGGAGCCATGCTGGACGTAGGCGCGCCGGACGGTGTGGGCGTCTCGCTGGTGCTGCGGCCGGCGCCGTGGCTGCGAATCAACGGAGGCGTGACGACGAACACCTTGAGCCTGGGGATGCGCGGGGGCATCAGCCTGATACCGCTGTCCACTTTCGTCGCCCCGTCCATCAACCTGGACCTGGGCCGCTACTTCGACGCCAACTACAACAAGCTGGTGGAGCGGTTCGGCGGCATCCCCTTGCAGACGAGCGTGCCGTTTGACGACGTGGGCTACAACTACGGCAGCGCCAGCGTGGGGCTGGAGATCGGCAGTCCCGAGCGCTTCTCCTTCTCGCTGAAGGCGGGCCTGGTCCACGGCTCCATGGTCATCCAAGACGCGGAGAAGCTCCTGCAGGACGTCACGAACGATCCGGACCTCACCGCCAAGCCACTCACGTTCCGCTTCACCACGCCCTCCCTCAAGCTGGGCTTCCTCTTCTACTTCCTTTGATCGAGCCGCCCCATGCGCCCTTCCTTCCGCATCCTGCTCATCGCCCTGCCGCTGCTCACCACCGGCTGCGGCTCGCTCTTCTACGTCGAGGCCGAGACCGACGAGGTCTGCAAGACACAGCGCAACGTCTCCTTCCCGGGCTCCATCCCCATCCCCGGCACCGTGTCCCAGACGATCAACTTCCCCATCGGAGACATCACCGACACCATTCCCCAGGGAAGCACGGAGGCCCAGCTGCGCGTGCACCTCTTCGAGGTAACGGCCACTGGCGGCAACCCGGAGCTCAGCGGCGTGGAGCGCGCCAGCGTGGCCATCCGCCTGCCGAGTCAGACCACGCCCACCAAGCTCCTCGAGTACCGGCGCCCTGCCAACCAGACCTCCACCCAGAAAATCAGTGCCACGGGCAGCGGTGTGCTGGACCTCAACCAGCTGCTGGACCAGGACGAGCTGGAGCTGACGCTCGAGGCCAGCGGCACCTTGCCCCAGCGGGACTGGACGGCGGACGTGCGCGTGTGCGCGGGCCTGTGGCTGCGCACGGACGTGCTGGACCTCATCTTCTAAGCGGTGGCGCTACGGCTCGGTGGGGAGTTGCAGGGCCCCGCCGAGCACCTGGCTCTCCGCGTAGCGCGACATCGTCTCGCGCAGGTACTCCAGGTGGTCCTCCTCCTCGGCCTGGCGGAGCAGAAAGGCATCCAGCGCCTCGTCATCGTCCGCCTCCTCCGCCAGGGCCGTCAGCAGGTCCCACCCCGCGTTGTCCACCAGCTCCGCCGCCATCAGCGCGTGGAACAGGTGGGGCAGCTCCATGTCCTCGCGCAGGATGACCTGCTCGATGCCGCGCGCCTCCGTGGCCGCCAGCCGCGAGCGCGCTGACTCGCCATTCACGTCCCCGCCCAGCGCGCGGATCTGCTCCTCGAGCCACTCCTGGTGCTCGGCCTCCTCGTCCCGATAGGCCTGCATCGTGTCGAGCATGCCGAGGATCTGCGCATCCTCCGACGCGCTCATCAGCGACAGCACCCGGTCATAGAGCTTCACGGCGGTGCGCTCGAAGGTGCGCCGCTCCAGGAGCAGATCAATGAGCTTCTCCGGATTCCGCTCCGCCAGCTTCTTCATGACCGGTTTCCTCCCGGGAACCATTGGGTCCGTACACGCGCGAAGAAGCTATGCACTGGGGATACCGGAAGCGTGGCGGCTCGCGCCAGCTTGCTCCCCTGGCAAACGTCTCAGGTTGTCGAGGGGATGGCACTCGGCGGCGCGAGCCATACGGGCCGCACGGGTCACCCATGCGCAGGCTTTGCGCGGCGCATGCCCCAGGCGCACGGGATGCGTCCGCGCGGCGGCGCACGCAACTTCACCCCAGGGAAGAGGTTGGCCGAGGGTTTGCTACTGGCTGTGTAAACCCCGAGGAAAAGTCCATGACTGACGTTATCGAGACCTTCATGACGCGCTCCGTCCACACCATCGGGACGAAGGCGCCGCTCACCGAAGCCCACCGCTTGATGAACGAGCACGGCATCCGTCACCTCCCGGTGCTCGAGGGAGGCCGGCTCGTGGGCATGTTGTCTCAGAGGGATCTGCACCTCATCGAGACGCTGAAGGACGTGGTCCCCGAGGAGGTGTTCGTCGAGGA
The DNA here is from genome assembly GCF_000737315.1 of Hyalangium minutum. Classification (GTDB taxonomy): domain Bacteria; phylum Myxococcota; class Myxococcia; order Myxococcales; family Myxococcaceae; genus Hyalangium; species Hyalangium minutum. The sequence continues at coordinate 69,042 of NZ_JMCB01000020.1, read as the reverse complement.
GGCCATGTCTCAGGACGCGTACACCGTGCCGCCGGAGGCCCCTCTGGCCGAGGTGGCTCGGGAGATGGCGAAGCACAAGTACGGCTCGGCCGTCATCCTCCGCGGCTCCGAGGTGCTGGGCATCTTCACCACCACGGATGCCCTCCGCGCGCTGGACACGGTGCTGAGCGCTCCAGCCTCTGCACCGGTCTCGACTCTGAAGAAGGCCGTGGCGCGCAAGGCGGCCTCGAAGTCCAAGAGCGTGAAGGGTGGCGGGCAGGCAGCCAAGCGCTCGCGCCGCTAGTCTCAGGCTGCCGGTGCCGACGGGCGGTCGTGCTCGGACCTGGCCTCCCGGAGAGGCACCGGCTCGCCCTGCACCTCGGGGGCTCGGGGCTGCACGCCCACGAACTCCTTCCGAGTGCCCAGCAAGAGATCAAACAAGGGGTGGGTCACGCACCAGTTGGAGTTCTGGTCCTTCCCCATGTGGTGATCGTAGTGCCAGGGCAGGTGTTCCTTGGCCCAGTTCGGGTCCAAGTGAGCCTTCCGGTGGATGTGGTAGTACCGCGCTGTGCAGAACCAGACCGTGGCCGTGAAGAACGGCGCCACGGGGAACAGTGGCAGGTGCCCCACCACGATGGCCGCCAGCCCCAGCAGTTCCTTGGACTGGGGCGACCAGTTCCAGATGGGAGCGGTGTACTGGGTGTCCACCATCTCGTTCCGACGGGACTTCTGGTGGTGCTCGTGCCAGTGGAAAGCCCAGAAACTCTTGGGGTTTTTCCCCAGGCCGTGCAGCACGTACTTGTGCAGGAACCACTCCCCCCAATTGCTGTAGAGCAGGCCCAGTGGGATTCCGATCATGCTGCACCTCCGAGGTGCGGACCGGCCCATCCGTGACCGCACCAAATAATGACTATTTGGTCACTTTTTTTGTGGGGCGCAACGAAATGAGCACACGCCGCAACCCGCACCGTCCGTCCGTCCCCACTCCACCTGCAGCATCGCCTCCGGCCCGGCCGGGCCCTCAGGGAGGGGCGCGGGACAAGAACCGCCGCGAGCGGATGAAGGCCCTCAGCGAGGCGGGCCTTCGCCTCTTCGTCGAGCGGGGGCTGGAGGGGGTCACCATCGATGACATCACCCAGGCAGCGGGGGTGGCCAAGGGAACGTTCTACCGGTACTTCGAGGATCAGACGGCCCTGGTGGACGCGCTGCTCGAGCCAGCGCGGCGCGAGTTGCTGAACGGGATGGAAGCGTGCGGGCAGGCGCTGGCCGTGGCGCGGGACGTGGAGGCGATGTTCGACGCGTACCGGGCGATGGCGGCGGTGATTGCCAGCGCGCTCTTGCAGTATCCGGATGTGGTGCGGCTCTACCTGCAGGAGTGCCGGGGGCCAGCCGTGGGCGCGCGCGTCAAAGTGGTGGAGATGGCGCGGCTGATCTCCCGTCACGCGGTGGACATCACCGAGAAGTCCCACACGTATGGGCTGCTGCGTCCCATCCGCCCGGCGGTGAGCGGGCTCGCGGTGGTGGGGGCGGTGGAGCGGCTGCTGCTGGCGGTGCTCAGCGGGGAGGACATCGGCAACCCGCTGGAGCTGCCGGACGCGCTCACCACGCTGGTGTTGGACGGGCTGCGGTTGCCTCTGGAGATAGCGCCGGGGCGCCGGAAGATGGACGGGAAGCCCGGGCGCCCTTAAAGGAAGAGGTGTGGCGCGCAAGCGGATCAGGGCGGGAGGGCTTCTCCCAGGCTGGGTGTGGCTGGGGCTGTGCGTCCTGGTGCCGCTGGTGCTGCTCAACCTGGCCGTGGGCTACTTCGGCAACAGCGCCGTGTCCCCGCTCTCCCTGTCCTTCCTGGAGGAGAAGCTGCACGCGCTGGGCGTCTACGCGCGGCACCGCCCGGTGTGTCTGCTGAGCGGCCACGAGCCGATGGAGCCGCTCATCTCCGAAGCCGAGCGCCGCCACCACATTCCTCCGGGGCTGCTCCAGGCGCTGGTGCAGGTGGAGTCCGAGAAGCGCTCGCACCGCATCTCTCCCGCCGGAGCCATGGGGCCGGGGCAGCTCATGCCCGGCACGGCGCGGATGCTGGGCGTGGAGGATCCGTTTGATCCGCGCGATGCGCTCGACGGCAGCGCGCGCTATCTGTCCGAGCAGTTGGAGCGGTTCGACGATGTGCGGCTCGCGGTGGCTGCCTACAACGCGGGCCCTGGCGCGGTGGACCGAGTGGTGCCGCGCAATGGCGAGACGGAGTTCTACGTGGTGAAGGTGATGGCCGCGTACACGCGGCTGCGGCCGCCTCCGCCCCCCAAGCCTCCGCCTGCGCCGAAGCGTCGGCCTCCGGCCTCCGCCTCGGTGTCCAAGCCCCGGCTGGAGCCGCAGGCCCGGCGATAACGCACGGCGGCGGCGGCGCGGCCCCATCCTCCCGATGACCGACCCTCGGGCGAATGACGGACGCGCGGGGACGGGGGGTGTGAGATCCATGCGATGCTCTCAGCACGCCCCGCATCGCGAGGTCCGCCCCCATGAAGCGCTCCGGCAGCAAGTCCAAGCTCCTCCTCTTCACCGGCATCACGGCCGTGGTCCTGGTGCTCGCGGTCACCTTGTTCGGTGGCAACATCCGGCGCCTGTTCGGCGCGAGTGCCTCCGCCTTGTCGGGCTCTCCCGACATTCAGACCCGGGGGGAGAGCCTCTCGCAGAAGAAGATGATGCGGAGCTTCGCGGAGAAATCGGAGGGCTCCATCGCGCCGGACGCGTTGCCGCCCCCTGCCGCCTCCCCGGCTCCAACCATGGCCACCAGCGGCCCTCTCGCAGCGAGGCCTGCGCCGCGAGAGCAGGCCATCTCTCCGAGTATGTCCGCGCCGCTGGGGGCGCCCATGCCCTCGGAGCCGCTGCCCACGGGCAACACGCACGCGGCGGTGCGCCCCAACCCTTTCACGCTGACGGTGGAGGACGCGCTGTCCACGTTCGCGGTGGACGTGGACACGGCCTCGTACGCGCTCTTCCGGCGGTACGTGAACGAGGGCTCGCTGCCGCCGAGGGACTCGGTGCGCGTGGAGGAGTGGGTGAACTACTTCAAGTACCGGCTGCCCACGCCCACGAAGGGGGACTTCCACGTGGACCTGGAGGGCTCGCCCTCTCCCTTCACGCGGGGGCGGCATCTGCTCAAGGTGGGGCTGCAGGGCCGCCGCCTGGGCCGCAGTGAGCGCAAGTCGACGCACCTGGTGTTCCTGGTGGACGTCAGCGGCTCCATGAACCGGCCCGACCGGCTGCCGCTGGCCCTGCGCTCCATCAAGCTGGCGGTAGACGGGCTGAACGAGACGGACACGGTGGCCATCACCACGTACTCGGGAGACGTGCGCACGGTGCTGCCGCCCACCCCGGCCTCCGAGCAACAGAAGATCTTCGCGGCGGTGGACTCGCTGCGCAGCGGGGGCGGTACGGCGATGGGGGATGGGCTGAAGCTGGCCTACGAGCAGGCGGTGAAGCACGCGGGGGAGAACACGGTCTCGCGCGTCATTGTCCTGACGGACGGGGACACGAACCTGGGGCGCAACCGCAACGCGGAGGCGATGCTGGAGAGCGTGCGTGGCTACGTGCAGGAGGGCGTGACGCTGTCCACCATCGGCTTCGGCATGGGCAACTACCGCGACGACTTGATGGAGCGGCTGGCGAACAAGGGCAACGGCAACTGCTACTACATCGACAGCGACAAGGAGGCGCGGCGGGTGTTCCAGGAGCAGCTGGCGGGGTTGCTGGAGGTGATCGCCAAGGATGTGAAGGTGCAGGTGGAGTTCGACAAGGCGGCGGTGCGGGGCTACCGGCTGCTGGGCTACGAGAACCGGGACATCGCGGACCGGGACTTCCGCAATGACAAGGTGGACGCGGGAGAGATTGGCGCGGGCCACTCCGTGACGGCGCTGTACGAGGTGGAGCTGACGGGAGAGGGCTCGAAGGTGGCGACGGTGCGCGTGCGTGCGAAGAGGCCCTCGGGGAGCGAGGCGGCGGAGCAGAGCTTCTCGGTGTCTCGCGAGCAGATGGGCGCGCGGCTGGCGGACACGTCGGCGGACATGCGCTTCGCCACGGCGGTGGCGGGGACGGCGGACATCCTGCGAGGCGCGCCGCAGGCCAGCGACTGGAGCCTGGCGGTGGCGGAAGAGCTCGCGAAGAGCGCGACGGATGGGTTCGAGGATCGCGAGGAGTTCGTCTCGCTGCTGCGCCGGGTGCGCGAGGCGAAGATGTTCCGGAGCAGTTCCATCTCCGGCGGCCAGCTGAGCGGTGGGGTGCAGCAAACCTACTGATGAGCGGTGGATGCGCCAGATGGTTTCGGGGCTTGCTGCTGTTGGCCGTGGTGGGGTGCAGCCACGACCCCAGCGCCAGAAACGAGGAGTCTCTGAGCTCATGGGCGGCAGGGGACTCGGAGACCCGGACCAAGGGCGGTGACTCCGCCACGTTTCACATCCAGGCGTTGATTGCCCGAGGGGCGCTCCAGGAGGCCGAGGCCTATCTGGCTCAAGCCGTTGCTGCTGGACTCGTGGCGCGGGAAGCCGCGACGCGGCTGCAGGAGAAGATCGCCGAGCGCCGGGCTCAACAGCAGCAGGAGCAGGACCGCAACGCCTCCCCCAGCCGCATGGTGGACTTGGAGCTCGAAGAGCCCCAGGGGCGCACCTGCGCGACGGAGCTACCGGACCACCCCGTGTGCCGTGAGCTGCCCGAGCTGTACGCATTCCACAGCCCCCGCCAGGCCCTCGAGGCCATGAAGCAGCGGCTGGGGGAGAAGACCCTGGCCTTACACAAGCCGGAACGCGCTACCGAGGGGCCATGCCCAGGCCTGGGCACGCACTACAACGTCCGGTGGAACGGAAAACGGGCAGGCTCCATCGTGTGCTGCCCCTGTTGCGTGGAGAATGACCCCACTCCCCTCCTGTGGACCAAGTGCGGGATCGCTTGGTAGGCGGACTCGGCGCATGACGACCCCTTCAGCATGGAATGAGGACCTGCGAGCCCTGCGGCATGCCGCCGAGCAACGAGATTGGAATGGCTGCCGTGCAGCATCAGAGAGGCTCCTGCTCCGCCTCTCACCCCGCCGCGCCCTCGGACTGTCCCGCGACTATCTCCTGCGCCGACTCTTTGTCTTTGAGAAGCACCAGCCCCAGGTCCATTGGCCTCGCGAGTTCATCGAGGCAACGGATGGAGATTCTTCGCACGCGAAGACGTCATGGCCTGAGGCAGAGGATGACTTCGCGGGCCCAGGAGCCAACAACTTCACGAGCGCGGTGGAAGCACTCTGGAAGGCCGGCCGGCTTCTCGGGGATGCGCAGCCATGCGCCAGGGAGCTGGTGAATGCGCTCGCAGGCGCAATCATGGCGGAGGGCACGGAGTCCTGGGGCTCACGGCACCCTGAGGAGTGGTCGCTCTGGTATCAGCTCACCCTGAGTGGCGAGAACGATCCTCGCGCCAGCACCCATCAGCTCCAAATGGCGAGAGATCCAGACGTGCTACGGCTCGAACGCATCGCCTGGCTGGAGGTTGCGGATCGTCTGGAAGAGGCGCTGCACGAAGGGTGAGTCTCCCGGGCTGTCACGGGAGTGGCTCAGCGGTGCTGAACGCCCCGGGCGGCCACCTTGTCCAGCCACAGGTGCACGTTCTTGTGCAACTGGAGGAAGGACGCCGGACACCGGGGCGTGATGGGCCCGTGCACCATCTCCGTCACCACTGCCGCCTTGTTCGCACCGAAGGCAATCAGATGCACTTCCTTCGCCTGGAGCAACGGCGCCACTCCCAACGTCAGCGCAGCCATCGGCACCCGCGTGGCGTCATCCCCCACCAGCGGTGCCAGCGTCTGCCGCGTCTCGCGCGACAACAGCACCCGGTGGCTCGCGGCCCGAAGTGAATCCCCCGGCTCGTTGAAGGCAATGTGCCCATTGGGCCCGATGCCCAGCAGCACCACGTCGAACCCTCCCGCCGCGTTCACCGCCGCGTCGTAGCGCGCGCACTCCGCCTCCGCGTCCGGCGCACTGCCGTCGAAGAAGTGGATTCGCTCGGGCGCCAGGTTCACGTGTTGGAACAGGTGCCGCTCCATGTACGCCCGGAAGCTCGTGGGGTCGTCCGGCGGCAAGCCCAGGAACTCGTCCAGGTTGAACGTCGTCGCCCGAGACAGGTCCAGCTCGCCTCGTTGGTGGACCGCCACCAGCTCCCGGTACACGTTGATGGGCGAGCGCCCCGTGGGCAGCCCGAGCACCAGCTCGGGCCGAGCCCGAATCGCGCCCGCCAAATGAGCGGCACAGGCGGCGGCAACTTCCTGCTCGGAGGCAAAGACGCGGACGTTCACGGAATGCGCAGGGTAGGCCCGGACTGGGGGTGGGAGAGGGTTCCACCGCTCTTATGACGAGAAGCGGCCCCCAGGGGAAGAACCCTTCCGGTATGGAAGAATGTGACTTCCTGGGTTCATGACGCAGTGCACCACACCTGGGTCCGAGCGCTGTCCCACAACCGTTGTAGGCCCAGCGCCCCTGGGGGCTGTCCGCCTCGCCGGTGGGCGCCCACCCCTGAGACTCCCCGGATGCCCGCCTGGATGAATGACTTCACAGGTGTGCGACGTTCTCAGGGGTCTCCCAGGCATTTCCTTCCTTGGCTTCGCCCTCGCACGCGCTAGAAACCACCCTTATATGAAAGTCGCCGTTCTTACCGGCGGGGGCGATTGCCCCGGCCTCAATGCGGTCATCCGAGCTGTGGTGCGCCGTGCCAACGAGCACGGCTTCGAGATGATGGGCCTGAAAGATGGGTGGAAGGGCCTGCTCGAGGACAACCACTTCCGCCTCACGCGAGAGACCACCTCCGGCATCCTCCACCGGGGTGGCACCATCCTGGGCACCTCGCGCGTCAACCCCTTCAAGGTGGAAGGCGGCCTGGAGAAGGTGAAGCGCGCGGTGGAGCGCAATGGCATCCACGCCGTCATCGCCATTGGCGGCGAGGGCACTCTGTCCGCCGCCACCCGCATGTCCCAAGAGGGCCTGCGCATCGTCGGCGTGCCGAAGACGATCGACAATGACTTGAACGGCACGGACTTCACCTTCGGCTTCGACACCGCCGTCACCATCGCCACGGACGCCATCGACCGGCTGCACTCCACCGCCGAGTCCCACAAGCGCGTCATCGTCTGCGAGGTGATGGGCCGCCACGTGGGCTGGATTGCCACCTACGCGGGCATCGCGGGCGGAGCGGACGTCATCCTCGTGCCCGAAGTCCCGGCGGACCTGGTCGCGGTGGCTGAGCACATCCAGCGGCGGCACGCCTCGGGGCGCTCGTTCTCCATCGTGGTGGTGGCCGAGGGCACCCGGGTGAAGGTGGCCGAGAACCAGAGCGAGCAGCTCATCACCTCGGGCGCGCTGGACGAGGCGGGCCGGCCGCGCCTGGGCGGCGTGGGCAGCATCGTCGCGCACGAGATTGAGCGCCGCACGGGCTTCGAGACACGCGTGTCGGTGCTGGGCCACATCCAGCGCGGCGGCGTGCCCACGGCGCATGACCGCGTGCTGGCCACGCGCTTCGGCGTCCACGCATGCGACATGGTGGCCCGCGGCGAGTTCGGGAAGATGGCGGCCCTGCGCGGCAACGAGATCATCAGCGAGGATCTGGCAGTGGCCACCAAGGAGCTCAAGCGCGTGCCCGAGGAGTTCTTCAAAGTGGCGCAGGTCTTCTTCGGATAGGCGCTCGCGCCGGGGGCGGGATTGATGGACCTGTACGCCGAGCTCGGAGCCCTGGCCGCGGAAGGCCGCCCCTTCGTCCTCGCCACCGTCATCGAGAGCGCCGGCAGCACGCCGCAGAAGCCGGGCTCGAAGATGGTCGTGCTCGGGGACGGCTCCCTGCGGGGTACGGTGGGAGGCGGCGCCATCGAGCACCAGATCATCCAGGCTGCGCTCGCGCTGCTCGAGGCCCCGGAGCAGACACGCATCATTGAGACGCACCTGACCCACGAGCTGGGGATGTGCTGCGGCGGCCGGATGAAGGTGTTCCTGGAGAAGCACGGAGCCCCGGTGCGGCTCACCGTGTTCGGCGCCGGGCACGTGGCCAAGGAGCTGGCCGCGCTGGCCTCCAAGGTGGGCTTCCGCGTCACCGTGGTGGACGCCCGCCCCGAGTGGGCCAGCGCCGAGCGCTTCCCGGGCTGTGAGGTGCTCGTGAAGGATCCCGCGGACCACGCGCGCGCAGTGGCGGGTGGCCCCCAGGAGTACTTCTGCGTCACCACGCACGACCACCCGCTGGATCAGGCCGTGGTGGAGGCACTGCTGAACAAGCCCTCGGCCTACCTGGGCGTCATTGGCAGCCGCCGCAAGGCCGAGCGCTTCCGCATGCGGCTCGAGGCGGGAGGCGCGGAGCAGGCGGCGCTCGATCGCATCCACTCGCCCATGGGCCTGCCCATCGGCGCGCTGACGCCCGAGGAGATCGCCGTCTCCATCATTGCCGAGCTCGTCCAGGTCCGCCGCGCCGGCCAGCCGCGCAGATAGCGGCGCTCGCCCCCTCTTCTTCGCCGTCCCGAGACATGTCGACTCTGCCCGCACTTCCGTCCAGCCCTCCCGAGCCCGCCGCTCCCCTGGCTTCCCCCTCGCTGCCCCCCGAGAAGACACCCTGGCTGCTCGGGCTCCTGGACGCCCTGCTGTCCGAGCCCTTGCGCAAGGCCTCTCCCGCGGACCTCGTCCGCCACCGCATCCTGGCCGGCGCCGCCTGCTTCCTGTTCCTGCTCAACGCCGTCGTCGTGCTGTGGCTGATCGAGATGAGTCAGCCCGTAACCCCCGCCGTCATCGTCAGCCTGCTCTACCTGAGTGTCCTCGTGCTGACCCGCCAGGGCCACACGATCACCGCGCCCGCGATACTCCTGCTGGCGACCATGACGGTGGGCCTGGTGGGGATGATCTACATGGACCCGAACCCCCGGGGCGGAACCCACGCGGTGACGATGCTGCTGCCAGCACTCGCCGTGTACCTGGTGGGCCCCCGCCTGGGACTCCTCTTCACCTTGTTCCTGTGCCTCTCGCTGGGCCTGGGCCAACCGCTCTACCGGGTGACAGCGGGCCACGTGCTCCCGGGGCCGGAGACCACCAAGCTTTGGTTCTCGTACGGCATCGCGGGCATCGCCTTCCTGGGGGCCTGGGTGCTGGGTGTGCTGCACAGCACCGCGAAGGACGCGGCCCAGACAACGCTCGAGCGCACCCTGAAGGTGCTCCGCAAGCGCGAGAGCCAGCTCGGCAGCGTCATCGACAGCACGGATGACCTGATCGTCTCCCTGGATCCCCAGGGCAACCTGCTCACCGCCAACGCGGCGGCCATGCAGCGCTACCGCCAGCTCTACGGCAGAGAGCTGCAGCCGGGGCACGACTTCTTCGTCCAGGCGCCTCCGGAGGTCCGGGAGGCGTGGGCGGCCCGCATCACCCAGGTGCTCCAAGGCCGGCGGCTGCGCTTCGAGGAGCAGCCCATGGTCAGGACCGGGAACGAGATGATGGACATCAGCATCAACCCCATCCTGGGCGAGGACGGCCAGCCCCTGGGCATCACGATCTTCAGCCGGGACATCACCGCGCGCAAGGAGGCCGAGTCCCGCCTGGGAGAGATGCACCGCACGCTGGTGGACGTCTCCCGGCAGGCGGGCATGGCGGAGATCGCCACGGGGGTGCTGCACAACGTGGGCAACACGCTCAACAGCGTGAACATCTCCACGGGCGTCGTCCTGGACCAGCTGCGCAAGTCCCGCCTCTCCAACCTGGCCAAGGCCGCTCAGCTGATGCGCGAGCACGCCTCGGACTTCCCCGCCTTCTTCTCGCAGGATCCGCAGGGACGGAAGCTCCCTCCCTACCTCATCGCCCTGTCGGACGAGCTCCAGGAAGAGCGGGACGGCGTCATGCGGGAGATGCGCGCGCTGGGCGAGAGCGTGGAGCACATCAAGTCCATTGTCAGCATGCAGCAGAAGCACGCGCGCGCGGGCGGCACGGTGGAGGAGCTGGCCGTGCCCCAGCTCATCGACGAGGCGCTGCGCCTGCACGCCGTCTCCTTCGAGCGGCTGGGCATTCAGATCGATCGCGAATACGCCCAGGTTCCCCCCATCCTCGTGGACCGGCACAAGCTGCTGCAGATCCTCGTGAACCTGCTGAGCAACGCGCGGCATGCGCTGGTGGGCAGCCCGGCGCCGGAGAAGCACCTGACCATCCGAGTGCTGCGCTCGCCCGAAGGGAACCGGCTGCGCATCGAAGTGCAGGACAACGGCATGGGCATTGTGCCGGAGAACCTGCCACGCATGTTCAGCCAGGGCTTTACCACCAAGAAGGACGGCCATGGCTTCGGGCTGCACATCAGCGCGTTGGCGGCCGAGGAGATGCAAGGCCGGCTGTCGTGCGGCAGCTCCGGGCCCGGCCAGGGCGCCACCTTCACCCTGGAGCTGCCCCTCTCCCCCCTTGAGCTGAACGCCCCGCGCCCGTCGCGGATTGAGGACCCAGGAAGGCCTGCGTAGACTCGCGCGTGGGCAACAGGAGAACTGAGGTGCCGCGTGAGTGATGTGACCCGGAGAGATGCGCTGAAGGTGATTGTCGCGGCGGGAGCAACCGCCGCCGTGGGATGCTCGCGCGTCACCGAGAGCCGTGAGGAGACGGGCACCATCTCGAAGGCCCCCCAGGCTCCGGACCCCATTCTGAGCGTGGAGCCGCTGGGCTTCCCGTGGCGCACGCCGAACCCGTTCCTCTTCTGCGTCCACCATGACGACCGCTACCCGGCGGGCAACGAGCGGATGGGCCCGGCCGCATCACTGGCGGGGAGGGACTTGGGCCAGGACTTCGCGGGCAAGGACGGCTGGCGCATGTACCACGGCATGTCCGTGCCGGGCTTCCCCTCGCACCCCCACCGGGGCTTCGAGACGGTGACGGTGGTCCGCCAGGGCCTGCTCGACCACTCGGACTCGCTCGGGGCGGCGGCCCGCTATGGCGGCGGCGACGTGCAGTGGCTCACGGCGGGCCAGGGCATCCTCCACTCGGAGATGTTCCCGCTGACGAGCCGCGAGAAGGCCAACCCGCTCGAGCTCTTCCAGATCTGGCTCAACCTGCCGCGCGAGGACAAGTTCGCCCAGCCCCACTTCGCCATGCTGTGGAACAACCTCATCCCCAGGCACGTGGCGCGGGACGACGCGGGGCGGACCACGGAGGTGACTGTCATCGCCGGCCGGCTGGGCGAGCAGCGCCCGCTCTCCCCTCCCCCCAAGTCCTGGGCGTCCCGTCCCGACACGGACGTGGCCATCTGGACCCTCAAGCTGAGCCCCGGCGCCCGGTGGACGCTGCCCGCGGCAAGCCCCGGCACGAACCGCACCCTGTACTTCTTCCGAGGCACGGGGCTGCGCGTGGGTGGCCGCGCCATTCCTCCGGCCCAGGCCCTCACGCTCCGCGCCGAGGTGGAGGCACCCCTGGAGGGCGGCCCGGACGAGGTGGAGCTGCTGATGCTGCAAGGCCGCCCCATCCAGGAGCCCATCGTGCAGCACGGGCCGTTCGTGATGAGCTCGCGGGCGGAGATCCAGCAGGCCTACATCGACTTCCAACGTACGCGCTTCGGCGGCTGGCCGTGGCCGAGCGAGGATCCTGTCCACCCGCGGGAAGAGGGCCGGTTCGCGCGTCACGCCGACGGCCGCACCGAGCGCCCGGCCTGAAGCGCGAGGGGGGTGTCCCAAACGAGGACACCTGGAATACGCATGTCCACTCCACTCGGCCCGGCGGCTTCACTGCACTCTCGTCAATTCAAGGATTTACCGATTGGCCCGCGCTTTGCTCATGGCTTGGCTCGCGGAACAAGAACCAGACGAATTGCAGTTCGCCCCGCCCGTCTACCAGTGAGGGGGTAGCCGGGTGAGTTGGCCGGAGAGGGTCCCACTGAAAAGGGGGGCCCTCTTCGTGTTTCTAGGGCCTGGCGTCGCACATCAGGGCACCTGAGGCTGGAACTTCGGATCCCTCAGGAGGATCTGCCCCTGGCGCGACAGGTTGGCGGACTCGGCGAGCACCCGGGCGGCCTCCTGCGGCGCGTGGAAGCCCATGGAGTTCTCTGCTTCGATGAAGTCCAACATGAACTGCGCGCGCCGCTGCAGCGCCTACACCGGGGCCAGCTCCGCGTCCGGCCGGCCCGCGTCCTTCGCCGCCTTCAAGTCCGTGATGAGCCCCACCAGCGCATCCATCGCCTGGTTGCGCAGCTTGAAGGTGCGCTCCTGGATGGCCTCGGCGCGAGAGCGCAGTTCCTCCTCGGAGAAGTGGTGGCACGGCTGGCACGCCCGGTTGATGTTGAGCAGCGGGCTGCGCACGTGGTGGTCGCTGATCTTCAGCGCGCCCACGCGCTGGTACGGCATGTGGCAGTCCGCGCACGCCACGCCCGAGCGCGCGTGGATGCCCTGGTTCCACATCTCGAACTCGGGGTGCTGGGCCTTGAGCACCGGCGCCCCGGTGAGCGCGTGCGTCCAGTCCTTGTGTCCGTTCTCCTCGTAGTAGGCCAGGATGTTTTCAATCTTCAGGCCCTTGTCCCACGGGTACGTGAGCCGCTTCTCCTTGCCCTGGAAGTAGTACTCGTCGTGGCACTGGCCGCAGCGGAAGTCCTTGGCGAAGGCATAGCCGGCCCACATCGACGGGTTCACGTCGCAGAGCGCGGGTGGTACAAGCAGCCGGGCCGCAGCCCCTCTCCGGGTGAGTGCTCTGACCCAGAGCAGCAGAGCGGGGCTCAGGGTCCGGTCCGCGCCAGGCCCAGGCTCCGCTCCGCGAGCGCATCCGGGGCGAGCGAGAGCTGCTCGACGCGCTGCTGCGGCAGGGCCCGGAACAGCAGCCAGCTCCCGCTCTCCAGCGGTCCCTTCACCAGCTGGCCGGTGTCCACCACCTGCCGGCCGATCCACGAGGCGTCATCCTCCAGCGCGAGCTGGAAGCGGACGTGCTCCAGCTGCCCGCCGTCCAACCTGGCGCGGCCCTGCACGTACACGCTGTCGTCCCGGATGAAGAGCTGCGAGGCGCCCTCGACGCGGCCATAGGAGTTGTCCGCGCAGATGAGCTCGAAGCCCTCGGCGCGCACCACCGAGGGGCTGTCCCCGCTCGGCGTGTGGCCCACCACGACGCGGTGGATGCCCACGCGGCGCAGCGTGTCCCTCAAGGGCTGAGCGGGCAGCGTGGGATGGTTGTGCTCGTCGGCCATGCGGCCGTACACCACGCTGCCTTTGTTCATGCGCTCGCCGGGAGTGGGCGCCTGGTAGGCGATGAGCGCCTGCCAGACGGGCGTGCCCTCCGAATCGAGGCGGTGCTCGGCGAAGGCCTCGAGCTGTTCCGCGTACCAGTGGTTGAGGGCCTCGCCCCAGGCGTCCACGTCCCGCACCGGCTCGCGCGAGGGCACCCGCCCCACGCTCTGCTCGTGCACCCCACCGTGGACAAAGAGCGTGTTGCCGATGCGGTGCACCAGCCGGCACGCGAAGAGGTAGTCGCGCAGCAGTCCTCCAGGGCCCAGGTCCTCCAGGAAGCTGTCCACCACCTCCTCGTCACTGACGGAGGCGCCCGTGCTGGCCAGCTCCGCGTGGCGGAACGCGAAGGCCCCGCGTGCGCCCATGGAGTTCTCGAAGATCCACCGCAGCTGCGCGGGACGGGAGGCCTCGCGCACCTCGAGAGGCATCCGGGGAGGCGGGTGTCCTCTCAGCTCGCGCACCAGGCGCAGCTTGTTGATGTCCCGGTTGCCCGCGAGCAGCACGACCTGCGAGGGCTGCCGCCGCCATGCCTCCAGCAGCACCCGCACCACCCGGCGCCCGGCGGGCCCCCGGTCGATGGCGTCCCCGCCGAACACGAACGTGGCGCCCGGCTGGACCTGGAGCCGCTCCCCCTCCTCGAGAGAGACGTGCGGGTTGTCCTGGCAGAAGCTGACGAGCTTCTCCCAGATGCCCTCGACGTCCGAGAGGTAGGCCACGGGGTGGCGGGCCTTGCTGGGGTCCGGGGGGGCGCGCGTCATGGGCGGCGATCCTAGAACATCCGCCTGGGCGCTCAACGCGCGGGTTCGCCAGGGGCCGCCACGGACGAAATGAAAACGCCGAGGTGCACAGAGCACCCCGGCGTTCATGAGCACCTGCTCAGGCGATGACTACTTGCCCAGGCGGTACGACGTCCACATGGAGTCCATGCGCGTGCGCTGGCCCGTGGTGAACGTGTTCATGCAGCTGTCGTCGGTGTAGTCCATGAAGTTGTAGATGGGGTCCGCACCCGTGTCACGCGTGCAGGTGTCGCGGCCGGCGGGGCAACCGTACGCAGGCGACTTCTCCTGCGGGGTGTCATCCACACCATCGTTGTTCTTGGCGCAGCCGCCCTGGAACGTGTGGTACAGGCCCAGCCAGTGGCCGATCTCGTGGGTCGCCGTATCACCCAGGTTGTACGGCGCCGCGGTGCCGCCCGGCACGGACGAATACAGGATGACCACGCCGTCCAGCTTCGGCGAGGACGTGTAGGACGAGGGGAAGGTCGCCCAGCCCAGCAGGCCGCCGCCCATGTTGTTCGAGTAGACGTTCAGGTCGTCCGCGGTGCCCTTGCGCAGCGCGTTCTTCATCTGCGTCTCGGAGGTGCCGCCGCTGGAGGTGTACCAGGTGGCGTTGGTGGTGCGGTCCACGCTCGCCAGGGCGAACTTGAACGGAGTGTTCGCGTACGCCGCGTTCAGCACGGCAATCTGGTCGTCAATCTGCGACTGGGGAAGGTCGCCGTTGGCAATTCCCGTCCCGTTGTTGATGACGTGCCAGTACACGTTGATGGTGATGGAGCCGTTGGCCGCCATCTGGCTGCGCGTCTCACGCAGGGTCGCCTCGACCAAGTTCTGCTCTTCCTGGCTCAGATCCTGCGTGGCGCACCCGCGCGCCGCCGGAGCCGCCTCCTGCTGTGTCGGTGCGGGCTGCTGCTCCTGGCTCTCCGACTGCGTACAGCCCGTGAAGGCCACCATCGCACCGACCACCAGGCCGCTCTTCCAGTTGAAACCACGCAACATTCCCGACTCCTTGGAAAATGGGGGGATGGCGCGAATACTTGTCTTTCAAACGAGCCGGTGTCAACAGTGTAATCAGCTTATTTTGTAATAATACAATTTACCCACCTATCTCAATGGTAGGTTCTGGCGCGAATGTCACAGCTCACTCCTCTCCCCAGTAACACCTCTGCTTCACGCTCTGTCACAGGGCGCATCGACATCCACCCTCGTGGATTCGGTTTTCTGGTGGCCACGCCCCCGCCCTCGGGAGAGGTGCTGTCCGCGTTCATTCCGCCGCCGGAGCTGTCGGCGTTCCTGGCGGGAGATGTCGTCTCCGCGACGGTGAGCCAGGGCACGGATGGGCGGTGGGCGGCGAGTGGGCTCTCACTGGTGCAGCGCACGCGGGAGCAGGTGTTCGGCGAGGTGGTGACGCGCAAGGGCGCTGCGTACCTGCGCATCGACAAGGAGGTGGCGAACACGGACTGGCCGCTGGAGCCGGGCGGCGTGGCGGTACAGCCCGGGGACGCGGTGGTGGCGCGCGTGGCCGAGGGCAAGGTGGTGCCCGTCTACAAGCTGGAGCCAGGGGCGGACCGCTCCATCGAGCGCGTCATCGCCCGGCACGGGCTGCGGCGGGACTTCGCGCCCGAGGTGGTGGAAGCGGCGCGGGCGGCCCAGGCAATACCGCATGCGCTGGGGGCGCGCCGGGACTTGCGCGAGGTGCCCACCGTCACGGTGGATGCGCCCTCCACGCGGGACATTGATGACGCCATCTCCGTGCTGCCGGCGGGGGCGGATGGGGCGCTGCGGCTGCTGGTGTCCATCGCGGATGTGGCGGAGTTCGTCACGGAGGGCTCGGTGCTGGACGCGGCGGCGCGCGAGCGGGCCACGAGCGTGTACCTGGCGGGCCACGTGCTGCCCATGCTGCCCGAGGAGCTGTCGGCGCACTGGCTGAGCCTGGTGCCGCGCGAGGAGCGGCGGTGCCTCACGGTGGAGCTGCGCATCGACGCCGAGGGGCGCGTCACGGCGGCGGACGTGTACGAGAGCCTCATCCGCTCGTGGGCGCGGCTGAACTACGACGAGGTGGCGGACTTCCTGGACAAGGGGCGGGTGTCTCCGGCCATGGAGCCGGTGAAGGAGGCCATGCCGTGGTTCCGCGCGGCGGCAGCGCGGCTGGCGGTGGCGCGGGCGGGGCGCGGCGGCATGGAGATGGCTCGCGAAGAGGCGCGCTTCACCTTCGACGCCGAGACGGGCCAGGTGTCCGGCATCGAGAACGTGCGGCCCACGTCCGCGCACAAGCTGATTGAGCGCTTCATGGTGGCGGCCAACGAGGCCATTGGCGAGTGGATGCTGGCGCGCGGGCTGCCGGGGCTCTACCGCATCCAGGACGAGCCGGATCCGCAGCGGGTGGCGGACCTGGCGGCGTTCGCGCAGCACTCGGGGTTCGCGGCGGGCTTCGGGGGGCGGCTGACGCCGCTGGCGCTGGCGGCGTTCGACAAGCAGATCTCCGGCTGCACGGCGGAGCCGGCGCTGCGCGCGGTGCTGCGGCGCTCGCTGGGGCTGGCGCGCTACACGGTGGTGCCCTCGGGACACTTCGGGCTGGCGGCGAAGTGGTACCTGCACTTCACCTCGCCCATCCGGCGGTACGCGGATCTGGTGGTCCACCGCACGCTCAAGCAGTACCTGCGCGGGCGCCGGGACTTCATGCACCAGGATCCGGCCGTGGAGCAGCTGGCCGTGCACATCAACGAGCGGGCCCGGGCGGCCTCACGGGCGGAGCAGGATCGCCACCGCATGCTCGAGGCGCGGCTGATGGCCTCGCATGTAGGCAAGACGTACCTGGGACGGATTACGCGCGTGAAGCCGTTCGGGCTGATCGTCCAGCTGGACGACATGCTGGTGGAGGGCGTGGTGCCGATGGATGCGCTGCCGGGCGGCCCCTACCGGCCGGACGCGCGCGAGACGTCGCTGATCAGCGCGGAGAAGACGTTCAGCATCGGCATGCCGCTGCAGGTGAAGGTGAGCTCCACGGACGAGCTGCTGGGCCGCATCGAGTTCACTCTGGTGAGCTGAGTCTCGAATCCCGAGAAGGCGAGCGTCCGGTTCAACACAGGTATTGCCTCCGAGGGCAGGGCACTTCCGTTCTCCACGACCGGCCTTATTTACCCGTCTTGCCTGTCTCCGACTGAAGTCGGCGGCGTGGGTGGTGTGGTGATCGGCGGCGGCGTGGGCCCGGAGACACTTCCTCACCTGCACGAAACCGGAACATGAACCCAACCGCCCTCTGGTCTCTGCTTCCACTTCCGGTACGGGATTCTCCTCCGTGAGGTCGCGCTCGAGCCTCGCGGCGACGCAGCTGTAGGAGCAACGGAACCCGACGAGAAAGTGATTCACCAGGCAGAGCTGCGCCAGCATGGGGGGGGTTGCTGGTTCGCTGGCGAGGCCTGCCGACAGCATGTTGAGTGGGCTGTCGCCGCAGGGGCACGTGCTCGCAAGAGCCGTGCTCCTGCGGCTGGTGACCTCCCGCTCCTGGCTGTCAGCCCTGATAGGGCGCGGCCAGAAGCTCTGTCGTTGCCAGCTGCTCGGTTGTCTCCGCTTCGCTCTCTAGAGCCGATGCCTCCGTGGACAGCTTCGGCGCCCTCATGCTCTCCGAGGTGCTCACCACGTTGCGCCGCGGGCTCGATGCCCGCGTCTCCACCAGCGCTGCTCGAGGCGGTGCATGCGGAGGCATCGAAGGCGGCTCCACCGCCGGAGGGCCCATCACCCGCTCCACGAACCGCGCCAGTTGCGCCGAGCCCATGGGCTTGCGCTGCGCACGAATGAAGCGCTCCAGGTCCGCCTGGAACGCACGGCAGTCCGGATAACGCTGCTCCCGGTCCTTCGCCAGCGCCCGATCCAGAATCACCTGCAGCGCCTTGGGTAGGTCCGGCCGACGCTTCACCGCCGGAACCAACGGCTCGAAGAGGATCGCCTTCGCAATGCTCGCCTCCGTCGTCGCGTCGAACGGCTTGCGGCTCGTGAGCAGCTCGTAGAGCACCACTCCCAGCGCGTACACGTCCACCCGCCGGTCCAGCTTCTTGCCCCGCAGCTGCTCGGGCGGCATGTACGTGAGCTTGCCCTTGATGATGCCCGTCTGTGTCCGGTGCACCTGGTCCGCCACCTTCGCGATACCAAAATCCACCACCTTCACCGAGCCCTCCCGAGACACCAGGATGTTGTCCAGGCTCACGTCCCGGTGCACCAGCTCCAGCGGCTTCTGCGTCCCCGGATCGCAGAACTCGTGCGCGTGCGACAAGCCCTCACACGCCTCGGCGATGATCCACGCGCAGAGCTCCAGCGGAAAGGGAACGCCCAGCCCGCTCGCACACCGCCCCAGCCCCCGCAGGTTGGGCCCGTCGATGTACTCCATCGCCAGGTAGTAGCCACCCTCCGCTTTCCCACAGTCGAAGATCTGCACCAGGTTCGTGTGGTGGAGCCGCGAGGCCAGCCGCGCCTCGCTCAGGAACATGGCCACGAACGCGGGATCCTCCGCCAGGTTTGGGAGAATGCGTTTGAGCGCCAGCGTCTTCGCGAATCCCCCAGGACCTTCCGCCCGGGCGAGGAACAGCTCCGCCATCCCGCCCCTGGCAAGCTTTCGGATCAGTTCGTACCGGCCCAGTCGCATCCGGGACAAGCTGGATCCGAGGACACTCAGGAGGGAGTCTGCCTACCCCGCCAACTGGCCCCTCTGTGCTGACACGCACAGTACGAGGGGCTACGGAGTCCAGCCGTTGACTTTCCCTCTCCCGCGTCGCGTGGCATCGTCACCCGATGGACCGCAAATGGCTTGGCCTCGTGGGGATGGCTGTACTCCTCGGTGCATGTGGCGATGACGATCCGCCTTCGCCCGCCCCGAAGTTCCATGTGGGAGGAACGATCACCGGACTGACGGCATCGCTCACGCTCCAGCTCAATGGCTCGGAGCGCCTCACCCGAAGCGCCAATGGCGCCTTCACCTTCCAGACCGAGTTCGAGAACCAGAGCTCCTACACGGTGGCGCTCACCACTCCGCCCGACGACCAGGAGTGCACCCTCCAGAACGCCTCTGGCCAGGTCAACGGCGCGGACGTCACCAACGTCCAGGTCACCTGCGTACAGAACACGCACTCGCTCGGAGGAACGGTGACGGGCCTCAATGGCTCGCTCCAGCTGCGCCTCGAAGGCGGTGAGACGCTCACCGTCAACGGAAGCGGTCCCTTCACATTCAAGGCCCAGTTCACCTCGGGCCACATCTACGCGGTGAGCCTCGTGGCCCAGCCCAAGGGCCACCGCTGCACCCTCACCAACGGCAACGGCACGGTGTCCGGGGATGTCACCGCCCTCGCCGTGCAGTGCTCGCCGGAGTTCAGATTCGACACCTTCGCGTCCGCCATCCGCGTCCTCGGGCAGAGCGACTTCACCCTCGGCGCTACTAACCAAGGAGAGTTCACCCCCAGCGCCACCACGATGGACGGCCCCGCGGGCAACGCCGTGTTCCAGGGCGGCAAGCTCTATGTCTCGGATGTCGGCTCCAACCGCATCCTCGGCTTCGACGGCCTGCCTTCGGAAAACGGGGCCAGCGCCAGCTTCGTCCTCGGCCAGCCGGACCTGACGAGCGCCACTGCCTCGACCGCGCGCGGTGGGCTCTCCGGTCCTTATGGCCTCTCCAGCGATGGAACCCGCCTGGCCGTCGCGGATGCCTCCAACAACCGCATCCTGCTCCACCAAGCGCTGCCCACCGGCACCGCGCCGCTGCCGGACCTCGTCCTCGGACAGGAGGGCTTCGACACCGCCAATGGCGCATGCACCGCGAGCGGACTCCAGGCGCCGGGGGCTGTGTCCCTCGCCCAGGGCAAGGTGGTGGTGGCGGATACCTTCCAGCACCGTGTCCTCATCTGGAATACCGTGCCCACCATCAACGGAGCCCCCGCGAACCTCGTGCTCGGGCAGACCTCTTTTACGTCGTGCGCCGGCAATGACCCCAACGGCGACGGCACCCCGGACGGCACCGCCACCGCCTCTACCCTCTTCTTCCCGGAGGGCGTCTGGACCGATGGCACCCGCCTCGCCGTCTCCGACAGCTCCAACAACCGCGTCCTCATCTGGAACCAATTCCCCACCACGAATGGCCAGCCCGCGGACCTCGTCATCGGGCAGCCGGACTTCACCTCCCGTACCGCAGCCACGACGAGCTCGCGCATGAACTCTCCCACCGGCCTCAGCGCCACCGGCCAGCAGCTCTTCGTGGCCGACACCGAGAACTCCCGCGTCCTGCTGTGGAATGCGTGGCCCACGGCGAACGGCCAGCCCGCCAACACCGTGCTCGGGCAGCCGGACTTCATCTCCCGTAACCGCGGAGATCCCTCCTCCGGAACGCGCCCCAGCGGCCGCAGCCTCTACCAGCCCCGCGGCGTGTCCCTGGCTGCACCCCATGTGGTGGTGACGGATACCGACAACAACCGCGTGCTCGTCTTCGAGAGCCAGTGAGTCCGGGCGCAAGCAGAGCGAGCAGACTGGCCTACCCCGGGCCATGGCCGCATACTTGTGGATCTGACCGCTGCTGAACGAAAATGCCCTCGTTGTAGGTCCATGTGGCGCTGGCCTGTCCTCGGGCCGGGTCCGGCGAATGCGGCCGGGCCTTGGCCTTGTGCGTCACCGCCTCCGAAGGGAAGTCACCAGCGATGAACAAGAGCGAAGCCGGAGCCAGGAGCGGTTTTCCCCAGGCCGGTGCAGGGGCGGCCCGAAGCGCGCCCAACGTGGTGGAGGATCGCACGCAGGCGGCCGACATGGACGCCCTCTTCGCTCCTGACACCGCCAACCCTTCGCAGCGCTTCCAGGAGAACTCCCGCCCGTCCACGGGCGATGGCCACTCCTCCCACAACCCCACGAATGAGGACACCCAGCACTCGGGCCCGGGCAGCATGCCCTCCGTCGGCACCCGCGTGCAGCACTACGAGCTGATCCGCGAGTTGGGCAGCGGCGGCATGGGCACCGTCTTCCTCGCGCGCGACACCCGCCTGGGCCGCCGCGTCGCCATCAAGTTCCTCCACTCCACCAACCCCGAGGTGACGAAGCGCTTCATCCTCGAGGCCCGCACCACCGCGCGCTGCAGCCACGAGAACATCGTCATCATCTACGAGGTGGGCGAGTTCCGCGGCAACCCGTTCATGGTGCTGGAGTACCTGCAGGGCCAGCCGCTCAACAAGGTCATCGCCGGCCAGCGCCTGCCGCCCGCCCGCGCCGTGGAGATCATGGTCCCCGTGGTGCGCGCCCTGGCCGCCGCCCACGCGCAGGGCATCGTCCACCGCGACCTCAAGCCGGACAACATCATCGTCACCGAGTCCGGCACCATCAAGGTGCTGGACTTCGGCATCGCCAAGGTGCTGCAGGATCCCGAGCATCCGCTGGAGCACGAGCAGGAGCTGTCTCCGCAGGCCGCCGCCGCAGCCGCCGCCATGCCCCCCGCGGTGGGCGCGCTGAACCTGAGCGAGGACATCTCCAACCTCACCCGGCGCGGCGCCATCATGGGCACGCTGCCGTACATGTCGCCGGAGCAGTGGCGCGGCGGTGACAAGGTCGATCACCGCACGGACATCTGGGCCGCGGGCATCATGTTGTTCCGGATGATCGCCGGGAAGCACCCGCTGGATCCGCTGCGAGGCCCCCAGCTCTCGGTCACCGCGCACCTGGGCGAGCCAATGCCGCGCCTGCGCGACATGGCCTCGGACGTGGACCCGGCGCTGGCGGACGTCATCGACCGCAGCCTCATCAAGCCGAAGGATCAGCGCATCCCGGACGCGGCCACGCTGCTGCGCGCCCTGGAGCCCTTCCTCCCGGGCCGCTACACCCGCGAGCTGCGCATGGACGAGAGCCCATACGCGGGCCTCTCCTCCTTCCAGGAGGCGGACGCGGATCGCTTCTTCGGCCGCTCGCGCGAGATTGCCGCCCTGGTGAACCGCATCGGCGTGCAGCCGCTGGTGGCGGTGGTGGGCCCGTCGGGCGCCGGTAAGTCCTCGTTCGTGCGCGCGGGCCTGGTGCCCGTGCTCAAGCGCTCGGGCGAGGCCTGGGAGGCGCTCGTCATCCGTCCCGGCCGCAACCCGCTGTCCGCGCTGGCCAACATCGTCGCGCCCATGGTGGGCTCGTCCACCACCATCAACGAGGACGTCGCTGCGCAGCAGCAGTTGGTGGAGCGCCTGCGCAACGAGCCCGGCTACGTGGGCTCCGTGCTGCGCACCCGCGCCCGCCGCGAGCGCCGCAAGATTCTGGTCTTCGTGGACCAGTTCGAGGAGCTCTACACGCTGGTGCCGGACTCCAGCGAGCGCATGGCCTTCACCGCGTGCCTCTCTGGCATCGCGGACGATGCGACGTCGCCCATCCGCGTGGTGCTCTCCATCCGCTCGGACTTCCTGGACCGGGTGCCGGAGGACGAGCGCTTCATGTCCGAGCTGAGCCAGGGCCTGTTCTTCCTGAACGCGCCCGGCCGCGAGGGCCTGAAGGACGCGCTCGTGCAGCCCGCCGAGATGGCGGGCTACCGCTTCGAGACGCCCTCCATGGTGGAGAACATGCTGCAGCACCTGGAGTCCACCCAGGGCGCGCTGCCGCTGCTCCAGTTCGCCGCCACGCAGCTGTGGGAGCACCGCGATGCCTCGCGCCGGCTGCTCACCTCCGAGAGCTACGAGTCCATGGGTGGCATCGCCGGTGCGCTGGCCAGCCACGCCGACAGCATCCTCGCCGAGCTGCCCTTCCAGGCCCGCGGGCTGGCGCGCTCCGTGTTCCTGCGGCTCGTCACCCCCGAGCGCACGCGCGCCATCGTCTCGATGGACGAGCTGCGCGAGCTGACGAAGGACGCCTCGGAGATACAGGTGCTCACGGACCACCTCGTGCAGGCGCGCCTCCTGGTGGTGCAGACAGGCGGCGGCGCCATGGGCGCCACGGTGGAGATCGTCCACGAGTCCCTCATCCACAGCTGGCCCACGCTCAAGCGCTGGCTGGACGAGGGCCAGGAGGACTCGGGCTTCCTGGAGCAGCTGCGCAACGCCTCGCGGCAGTGGCACGCGAAGGGCCGGGACAATGACTTGCTCTGGCGCGGCGAGGTGGTGGAAGAAGCGCAGCGCTTCAAGCGGCGCTACCACGGCGAGCTGCCGCAGGTGCAGCAGGACTTCCTCGACGCGGTGTTCGCGCAGGCGGCCAAGTCCACGCGGCGCAAGCGGGCGCTGGTGGGTGGCGGCGTGGCGTTCCTGGTGATCTTGGTGGCGATCTCGGCGGTGGCGCTCGTCGTCATCCGCAAGGCGCAGCAGGAGGCCGAGAAGCAGGCAGTGGTGGCCAAGGTGGCCGAGGGCCAGGCGCGCCAGTCCGAGGCGGCGGCGAAGGCGGCCGAGGCCGAGGCCAAGCAGCGCCTCGCCGAGGTGCAGGCCAAGGAGCTGGAGCGGCAGAAGGCGCAGGAGGAGGCCGAGGCCGCCAACGCACAGGTGGCCGTGGCCAACGACGAGCTGCAGACCAAGAACACCGAGCTGCTGGACGCGCTGAAGAAGGCGAAGATCGCCCAGTGGCGCGCCAAGTACGCCAAGAAGAACGCCGAGCAGAACGCGTCGGAGGCGCTGCTTGCCAAGCAGGAGGCCATCCGCGCCGCGGAGCAGCTCCAGAACCTGCTGCGCCGCGAGCAGGAGCGCGTGCAGCGCCTCCAGAACCAGCTGGGCAGCCCGGTGATTGACGACCTGAAGTGAGGGCTTTGTGAAGAAGGTGAAGAGCAGCATGGCAGTCCCTCTGGCCGCGGTGCTGGCGCTCGTGATGCTGGGCGCGCGACCCGCGTCCGCGCAGCAGGCCAGCTCTGGCGACGAGCGCCCGTGGGCGCGTGGCGTTCCCCCGGACCAGCAGAAGAAGGCGCTCGAGCTGTTCCGGGCCGGCAATACCCTGCTGAAGGAGTCCGTCTTCGTGAAGGCCGCGGAGAAATACCGCGAGGCGCTCGCTCTGTGGGACCACCCGGCCATTCACTACAACTTGGCGCTGGCGCTGCTGAACCTCGACCAGCCGCTCGAGGTGCACGAGCACCTGGTGGCCGCCCTGAAGTACGGCGTGGCACCGCTGGACACCGAGAAGATGGAGCACGCCCGCACCTACAAGGCGCTGGTGGAGAAGCAGCTGGCCCAAGTGGAAATCACCTGCGAGGAGACCGGCGCCACCGTGTCGCTGGATGGCAAGGTCCTCTTCACGGCCCCGGGCCGCTACGAGGGGCTGGTGCGCCCCGGCGCGCACACCTTCGTCGCCGCCAAGGAGGGCCAGGCCCCCACCAACCTGAGCCGTACGCTGCCTGCCGGTGAGAAGACCACCCTGGCCCTCAAGCTGTACACCGCCGAGGACCTCACCCGGTACCAGCGGCGCTGGGCGGCCTGGAGACCCTGGGCCGTGGTGGGCGCCGGTGCCGCCGTCGCGCTGGCCGGCGGCGCGCTCCACATGCAAGCCAAGGGGAGCTACGAGGACTTCGACACCCGCATCGCCGAGTGCGGAGGCTGTGTGCCCACTCCGGATGTCACGGACATGCGCACTCGTGGGGACAGCCAGCAGCAACTGGCATTCGGCGCCTACGCCGTCGGCGGAGCCGCTGTCGTCACGGGCGCCATCCTCCTCTACATCAACCGTCCGCAGGCCTACCGCATCAGCGTGGATGAAGCCGATAGCCCGCAGGGCGTGAGCATCACGCCCGTGGTCAGTGGCCGCGAGGGCGGCCTCCTGGCGACCTTCCGTTTCTAGAGGTGTTTATGAACCGCGTTACCCCCGCACCTGCCGGCAGCGGCCCAAGGGGCCTGCTGGCGCTGGTGCTCCTGGCCCTTCCGCTGGCCTCCTGTTTCGAGCCCGCAAGCGTCCTCTGCCCCAACGGGCTCGTGTGCCCCGAAGGCCAGACATGCGCCGCCAACCAGCCGATCTGCATCCAGACGGCCTGCGGCAACGGCGTCGTCGACTCGGGCGAAGTCTGTGACGACGGCAACATCGTGGACGGGGATGGCTGTAGCAAGGACTGCTCCTCGGACGAGCGCTGCGGCAACGACAAGGTGGACCTGGCCGTGGGCGAGGTCTGCGACGACGGGAACACCCGGGACAAGGACGGCTGCAGCAGCAACTGCAAGTCGACGGAGCTGTGTGGCAATGGCACCGTGGACACCGCCGTGGGCGAGGTCTGCGATGACAAGAACATCCAGTCCGGAGACGGCTGCAGCGCCAACTGCCGCTCGAATGAGACGTGCGGCAACGGGGTGGAGGACACCATCACGGGCGAGGTGTGCGACGACGGCAACACCCTGAGCGGCGACGGCTGCAGCTCCGACTGCAAGTCCGGCGAGGGTTGCGGCAACAACACGCGCGACCCGGATGAAGAGTGCGACGACGGCAACACCGTCAACACGGACAACTGCGTGTCCATCAACAACCAGTGCCTGCTGGCCCGGTGCGGTGACGGCTTCAAGGACACCGAGGAGCCCCGCGTCGAGGAGTGCGACTACGGAGACACCTCGACGCCGTGCGACCTGGACTGCACGCTGCCCGTGTGCGGCGACAGCATCGTCAACCCGGCCGCGGGCGAGGAGTGCGAGGTGCCCAGCGTGGGCGCCAGCACCGTCACCTGCAACAGCGACTGCACCCTCTCCAACTGCGGCGACGGCAAGCGCAACACGGTGGCCGGGGAGGCGTGCGACGACGCCAACTCCAGCAACGACGACGACTGCCTCACCACGTGCAGGCTGAACCGCTGCGGCGACGGCTTCCAGGATCGGCAGGGACCGGCGGTGGAGGCGTGCGACGACGGCAACACCACCTCGGAGACCACCTGCTCCTACGGCACGCGCACCTGCACCCAGTGCAACGCGGATTGCTCGGCCGCGCTGCCCCTCACGGGCCCCTTCTGCGGCGACACCATCACCAACGGTCCCGAGGCCTGTGACGACGGCAACAACACCACCGAGAACGCCTGCGACTACGGCACGCGCAACTGCACGAAGTGCACCGCGGACTGCCTCACGCCGCTCAACCTCAATGGCCCCTACTGCGGCGACAACATCACCAATGGCCCCGAGGCGTGCGACGACGGCAACAACACCACGGAGACGGCGTGCGCCTATGGCACACGCACCTGCACCCTGTGCAATGCCTCCTGCGCGGCCACGCTGCCTCTCACCGGCGCCTACTGCGGCGACGGCACCCGGAACGGCCCCGAAGCGTGCGACGACGGCAACAACGCCACCGAGACGGCCTGTGACTACGGCACGCGCAACTGCACGAAGTGCGATGCTTCGTGCTCCACGCCGCTGACGCTGACCGGCGCCTACTGCGGCGACAACGCCGTCAACGGTCCGGAGACGTGCGACGACGGCAACAACACCACCGAGACAGCGTGTGCCTATGGCACGCGCAACTGCACCCTGTGCAACGCCTCCTGCGCGGCCACGCTGACCCTCACCGGCGCCTACTGCGGCGACGGCACCCGGAATGGCCCGGAGACGTGCGACGACGGCAACAACACCACCGAGAGCTCCTGCCCCTACGGCACGGCCTCGTGCACCCAGTGCGATGCCTCGTGCTCCACCACGCTCAACCTCACCGGCCCCCGCTGCGGCGACGGGACGGTGAACGGCCCTGAAGTGTGTGACGACGGCAATGCCACCACGGAGACCTCGTGCCCCTATGGCAGCCCGACGTGCACGCGGTGCAACGCTACGTGCTCTGCCACCATCTCGCTCACTGGCGCCTACTGCGGCGACGGCACTCAGAACGGCACCGAGACGTGCGACGACGGTAACAACACCACCGAGAGCTCCTGCCCCTACGGCACGGCCTCGTGCACCCAGTGCGATGCCTCGTGCTCCACCACGCTCAACCTCTCGGGCCCCCGCTGCGGCGACGGCACGGTGAATGGCCCCGAGACGTGCGACGACGGCAACACCATTACGGAGACCTCCTGCCCCTACGGCACGCCCACGTGCGCCCGGTGCAACGCCGCCTGCACCACCGTGCTCAACCTCAACGGGCCCTACTGCGGTGACCGCGTCCTCAATGGCACCGAGACGTGTGACGACGGCAACAACAACGCCTGCGGCACCTGCAACGCCACGTGTACCCAGAACCGGCTCACCGCCGCCACCGGGCGCGTCACCATGGTCAACTACACCCAGATCTCGGGCAACACGTTCACGATTTCGGACGGCGTCAATCCCGCGCTGGTCTTCGAGTTCGACCGGGATGGGAGCGTCACGGGCGCCAACAAACCCATCAATGTCTCGGCAGCCAACTCGAACAACAGCTATGCGGTGGCGACCGCCGCCGCCATCAACGCCGTGACCACGGAACTGCGCATCACCGCCGTGGTCTCGGGCGCCAACGTGGACCTCACCAATGATCTCCCAGGCGCTCGCGGCAACCAGAACATCCTGACCAATGCCTCCAGCTCCCGTCTGACGGTCAGCGGCATGTCCGGCGGTGGTGGCTTGGACTGCGCCGCGGGCACCGGGTGCGCGCAAAACGACGACTGCTCCTCCGGCACGTGCAGCACCACGACGAACACCTGCCAGTAGTGCCCCTGTCTCCCGAGGTGTAACGCCCCCTCCCGTTTTTTTGGGAGGGGTGCGTAACCGCCTTTTGGCTCCTGCGTACAGAACGGCGAGTGGCCGCCGCGCCGGCGGCACTCCCTCTCTCCCCGCACATCGGAGCTGTGTCATGATCAAGTCGCACGCTGGACGTGTATCCACCCTTCTTGCCTCCGCCCTCCTTGCCTCCGCCTGCGGCGGCGAGGACGAGCCCCAGCAGCCCGTGGAGCCCACCACCTTCAAGGTGCGGCTCGAGAACGTGGTTCCCTTCACCCAGCTGAAGTCCGGCGTCTACAACACCCGCGTGGGCGGCACCGCGCCCGGCCCCCTGGCTCCGGGTGAGGCCTACGAGTTCTCCTTCACCGCCGGTAAGGGCCAGAAGCTGGCCTTCGCGTCCATGCTCGGCCAGTCCAATGACTGGTTCTTCGCCCCGGCCGCTGGCGGCCTCGAGCTCTACGAGAACGGCAACCCCATCTCCGGCGACGTCACCGCGCGCGTGTACCTCTATGACGCGGGCACCGAGGTGGACGAGGAGCCCGCCGTGGGCGCGCACACCGGCCCCAACCAGGGCTCCTCGCTGGACGGCCCGGGCGCCGCGGATGCCAACGCCACGGTGCGCCGCGTCACCTCGCCCACCACGCTGAGCAACGGGACGATGTTCGACGTGCCCGCGGTGGCCGCGATGATCCGCGTCACCGTCACCCCGAACGCGGCCACCCGCCAGTTCACCGTGCGCATCGAGAACGTCGCCGATGACAAGTCCACGCTGCAGACGTCGCAGGGCCCCAAGCCCGTGCGCGTCTCTCCGGGCGTGTGGACGCTCACCGCGGGCGGCGAGCCCCTCTTCACCGAAGGCCAGAAGGATCGCGGCCTGGGCCTCGAGGCCATCGCCGAGATGGGCCAGGTGACGGGGCTGGCGGCCGAGCTGGCCAGCACCACCGGCACGGCAACGCCCGTGTCTCCGGGCCTCTTCCTGGTCACCGCATCCGGGCACACGCTGTTCTCGGTGGGCAAGCCGGACAGCGGCATGGGCCTGGAGCGGATCGCCGAGGAGGGCAACGTCACCTCGCTCTATGAGTCCATGAAGGGCCACGTCTCCGCGCAGGACATGCTGGGCGTGTTCAACACCCCCGAGGGCGCCAGCAGCCCTGGCCCGCTGCGTCCCGGCTCGGCCTACACCTTCGAGGTGAGCGCGCGCCCCGGTGACAAGCTCTCCTTCGTGACGATGTACGGCATGTCCAACGACTGGTTCTTCGGCACGAGCTCGGAAGGCATCGCCCTGTTCGACGCCATGGAGCAGCCGGTGATGGGGGACTTCAGCTCCGCGCTGCGCCTGTATGACGCGGGCACCGAGCTGTCCGAGGAACTGGGCATCGGCCCCAACACGGGCCCGCAGCAGTCGGGCGCGAACATGGGCATGGCCGACACCGACATGAACGTCCGTGAGGTGGGCTCGTCGGTCTACGGCATCCCGGTCACCCAGCACCTGAAGCTGACCATCAGCCGCTAAGCGCGGAGATCCCGAGCAAGCGAGCGTGGGCGCCCGAGTGGCTCCCACGCTCGTGCCGTTTTGGGGGGCGCTCTCCGTTTCCTGACAGCCATGACGAAACCATGACAAAGAGATGGAGCGCCCATGGCCATGCGCATCCTCGGGTCCTGTAAGTGGAGAAGCTCGGCACTCGTACTTGAGGTTTTTCCATGCGAGTCGTGACCTCCACTCTCCTTGTGGCCGCCGTGACGGAACTCTCCAAGGGCAGCTCGAAGCTGATCCGGGCGAAAGACGTGTTCGGCTGGTGTGAACGGAACAACGTGGACTACCAGGGCGAGGGACGCTCGCAGGAGCCGCTCTGGGAGGCCGACCGCGAGGAAGCTCGCGGGCAGCGCCGCCTGCTGAAGTTCAAGAGCGGCGAGTGCAAGCAGTCACGGGTGGGCTGGGCGCTCCCGGTCCACGCAGCCAAGGCCCGCGAGGCCGCGGCACGCCTCGGCTGGCACGAGCAGGTCTGGGACGGCGAGAAATGGGACTGGATGGGTGGCGTGCCTCAGGTTCAGCGCCGGCCGGTACGAGAAGAGCCGGTCAGCGCAGAGCCGGCCTGGGAGCTCAGCATCGAGGGCGCCTGAAGCGAACCTGTCCGACAAGCAGACCAGTTGCGCATCGGGCCAGAGAGGCCGAGTCACTCACCGCCAGCAGACCATCCTCTAAAGGATTCCCAGCCGCCGGGAGGAGTCTCGAGGCCCAAAGTCGCGAGGCACTCCCGGGCCTGGATGACCCACCCCGATTCCGGGAGGCTCTCAGGAGGTTCTCGAGCTACTGCCTCGGAGAACGCCCGCAGTTGAGGAGCCGCCCTGTGGAAACGCTCCGCATCCGGGCTCCCTCGCGCACTTGCGCAAAAGGCCGCGAGAGCCGCCATACGCGCCTCGAGGACCAAGCGAAGCTCCGCAGGCGGTGCTTGGGTGCGCCAACGTGCGTAGAGAATGGGCGCGGCCAGTACAACCAAGAGGTTGAGAGCTTCAGAGACCCGGACCGCCTCCTGCTCCCACGAGGGGTCACCCACAGAAAGGCCCCAGGCGAGCACTGAACGGCAGCGTGTGGAACATCAACGCTTTCCCCGTCACGGATTCACCGCTCGTGCATGTCACGCAGTGTTTCCGCAGGCGACCGTTCCAGGCCATCCACGCTTGATGCACCCAGGAGTTCGCGTCAGTGGCGGCTCAGCTCGTGCAGCCCCGCTCGCCAGCGTGCTGAGACCTGCCAGCAGGGCCACAATCGCCTGTCCCGATCGCCGCTTCATGAAGGACTCCTTTCGTTTGAGCCAGCCTCCGAGACTACGGCCCCGGCAGCTCTCGCCTCAAACCAGCACCAGCCAAGTGAACAAGCAGACCGGCGGCGGGCAACCGCGTCACAAACCCACGCGCGGATGATTCTGATGTGACCGGTGGCCGGCTCTTCCCGGTCACCGATCCCCGGCTGTGCTGCTTCTACACGCTCCAGTGCCCAACCCTAACGCTGCGCTGCCGGGACCTGGAGGTCTGAGCACTACCCGTCCTCGAGCGCGCCCGCGAGAATCCACGTCTGGATGCTGTCCAGCTGGTCCGCCGGCAACGACCGGCTGCCACTCCCCAGCGGATCCAACGGCATCCGGCTGCCGATGGTGCTGCCGTCACCCGCCAGCTTCAGCCACAGGTAGCTCTTCTCCGGACGGCCCGCATCAATGTACTTGAGCGTGCTGTTCTGCGTGGACACGCCGCGCAGCCGCGTCCACGCCCCATCCGACAGCAGATCCAGCCCCGCCTGCGGGTTGGTTCCGCCGTGGCACCCGCCACAGCTCGACTTGAGGATGGGCCACACGCGCTCGCGCCACGTCACCCCCGCGCCCACCAGGTTCAGCGCCTGCGGGTTCGCCGAGTACGAGCACCCCGCATAGTTGATCGGCGAGGCCAGGTTCCACGAGGTGGCGTTCGAATCCAGCCCCTCCAGCCAGCACATCAGCGCCAGCATGTCCGTCACCGACGGCGGCTGGTTCGCCAGCGGCATGCGCGTGCCCGGAATCGGCTCGCCCTGCATGTGCCCGCGCAGGCGCGCCACCAGGTAGCTCTCCTCCGGCTTGCCCGGGTTCAGCAGCGGCACGCCCTTGTTCTCTCGCGCCCCAAAGTGCCCGTTCCGGTTCCAGTCACCTTGGATGATGCCGACCTTCTGCAGTTCCTCCACGTCCTCGGCCTGGTAGTCGTGCACCTCGCCGTAGAGGTGGCGCCCGTCCTCCAGCACCCACCAGCGCGTGTTGTAGTTGGCGAAGGACAGGTTCTCCACCTGGCCCTGCGCGTTGACGAACTTGCGCAGGAACGTGCCCGTTCCCCAGGTCGCCCGGCTCCGATCCAGCGGCACCGGGTCCTTGAAGTGCAGGTGCAGGCCCGCCGCGTCCACCGGCGGGATGTCGTCGTCCTCGTACTCCACGAAGGCCCCGACGATGACTTCGTACCAGCCCAGCTCCATGGCCGGGAAGGACTTGTCCCCGAAGTTGAAGCTGTCCCCCACCCGCTCGCACCGGTCATACACGGACTCGTACGTGCCCGGCTGCAGGTTGCATGGCGCGTTGATGGCGTCCGCGAACGTGCCCGTGGTGTGCAGGTCCGGGTACTCCTTCTGGTTGTGGCACACGCCGTTGGTGGGGCCGCACGTGCGCAGAATCACCTTGCGCTGCAGGTCCACGCCCGTGGGCAGCTTCATCTGCGCCTCGAGCACCACCGGGTCCGAGCCCGTGTACGGCGTCACCGTCCCGGGAGAGCCCACGTCCGGACGCGTGGGCTCGAAGGGGATGGGGCCCTCGGGTTCCTTGTAGACATTGGAGCCGCCGCACCCCAGCAGGAGCGCGGCAATCACGGAAGCAGTCGTGGAGCGCATCATGCGAAGAGATCCTGGATCGGGTTGTCCGCCGGGAAGACGGTGCTGTGGTCCGCGCCGAGCAAGTCCAGCATCGTCTTGCACACAGCGCGGTAGGAGTACACCTGGCCCAGGGCCTTCAGGTCCGAGGACCGCGTCTGGCCGAGCATCTTTCCGCCCTTGGCTGCACGGTCGATGATGCCGCCCATCATCGGCATGGACATCCAGCGCGTGGCCAAATCACTGGAGTGGTCGCTGCCGCCCGCCGAGTTGAACTTGCTGCCGTTGCCCGTGCGGCCGAACTCGCTGCCGAGCACCACCAGCGTCTTGTCCCAGTAGGTGCCGCCCTTGGGGTGCGTCATCTTCTTGAGCGCCGTCCGCAGGCCGCTGATCAGCCGGTTGGCCTCGTCCATCTCGTCCGAGAGCCCATCGTCCTCGTTCGAGTGGAAGTCATAGAAGCCCTGGTTGAGGAACACCGCCGGGCAGCCAAAGTGGAACAGCCGCAGCGCCAGCAGCGCGGAGCGGCCCGCCCCCTGGTCCCCGAACATCGTCACCAGATCGCGATTGCTGATGCCGTCCACCACCTCCTGCGAGAACGCGTCCACCCGCAGAATGGGGTCCCGGAAGATGGCGCCGTAGGCCCGCGTGGCCTCGCGCGTCTGCTGGTAGGCCTCCACGCCCGGGCGCACGCCCTGGTGCACCTTGTCCCGGAAGCGCTGGTCCAGATTGTTGGCGATGTTCACCGCCCAGGCTGGCACGTTCGAGTCCGGATCGAACCCGAACCGCTCGAAGCCGTTGCCGTCCAGCACCGGCGGCCGGTAGCCGGCATAGATGCCGCTGCCCAGCGCCATGCCCGCCTCGCCGAGGCTGAAAGCCGGCAGGATGGTGCGGCCCTCGGACGCCTCCTGCGCCACCTTCTCGCGCAGCCCGTAGTTCAGGTACGTCAAGAAGCTGGTGGTGCCACCCACGTAGCCGGTGAGGAAGCGCTCCAGACCCGTGCCGTGGTTGCCGTCCGCGCGCGCGGAGAACGGCTCGTGGTCCACGCACGGCAGCAAGCAAATCTCGTTGGAGAAGTCCGTCACCTTCTGCATGCCCAGCTCGACGCGGGGCTCGCCCTCGGTGCCCTCGAGCCAGCTGGCGCGCTCCAGCATGGCGCTGGGGCCCCACTCCGTGCCCGCAGCCCGCGAAGCGGACTTCCCAAACGGGTTGAACGTGTCCGCCACATCCCCGTTGAAGGCGGTGGTGAAGCGGAAGCCGCCCGCGAGGCGGATGTAGATGAGGTGCTCCACCTCACCGCGGGCAGCAGTCTGCGCGTAGGCCTTGTTCGGCAGCCACAGCGTGGGGAAGGCCGCGGCGGTGGCGGCGGCTCCCAGCCCCTTGAGCAGCCCTCGGCGGCCGAGCGTTCCTGGCTTCTTCGTGTCGTCGGACATGGCTCGTGGCTCCGTGACTCAGTAGAAGAGACGCTCCGCGCTGGACATCAGCGCGAAGCACAGCGGACGCGCGAAGGCCTCCGCGCTGCACTTGTCCAAGGCACACTGCGTACCCGCGTTCCGCGCCTCGGTCAGCTCCTCGTCCGAGGGCGTGCGGCCCAGCAGCGTCCGGTACTGATTCTGCGCAATCTGCACCGCCAGATCCGCCGTCAGCGCCCTGCCCCCCTCCACCCCTTCCGGGAGCAGCCGCTCCAGCGGCGCGCCCTGCACCTGGGCGCTCATGGTGGGGTTGCACAGGTCTCCCACGAAGGAGAGCTGCGTGCCCGTGGTGAGGATGCTCACCACCCGGAAGCGCCCGCCGACGATGTTCTCCGGGCAGCCGCCCAGCGTGCGCGCCAGGTTGGCGTAGCTCTCGTCGAGGTCTCCCTTGTCGTTGATGTTCCACCGCGAGGCCTTCAGCACCCGGTACGAGGCGATGCTGCCGTTGCGCAGCAGGGTCTCCGGCTGGGCGATGCGGTGGTCGCAGTTGGCTGTGGCGTAGCCGCTGTTGAGCGCCATGGAGTCGATCCACACCTCCGCGTCCATCTGCTTGAGCGGCCCATACGCCCACCGGTACGAGGTGGGCGTGGTGCCGTAGGCGGACTGGAGGTAGGCGGCCGAGGTGAGCACCGCGTAGTGCACGGAGCGGATGTCGCCCCCGTACTGCAGCAGCCAGCGCACCAGCTCGGCGCGAACCTCGGGCACCTTCGGGGACAGCTCGTAGCCCAGGTAGCGCTGCAGCACCTCGTCCACCGCGTGCTCCCAGAAGGGAATCTCCTGCGTGAGCACCCGGCCCGGCGTCTGCAGCTGCGCCCACTCGTCCGCGCTCAGCAGGCCGTTCCACATGGTCAGCTCACGAATCTGCGGATCCAGCGCGGCGCGCACATCCGGGATGAAGACCAGCTCGTGGTAGCCCCACACCACGCTGGTGCACTCGCCCTTCTTCACCGGATCCACTTCCTTGTTGTCCTCCGCCAGGCAGCGGAAGCGCAGGTACGCGTCCGGCATGCGTCCCAGCAGCGGGTGCTCGTAGTAGCCCGAGTGCCACAGCCCATACACCCGGGCCATGTCCGCGCGCTCGAACTCGAAGGGCGGCCGGCCCAGGAACAGCTTGAACAGCGCGTCCACCTTGTCGCCCGCGTCCGCGTAGCGGCGCATCAGCACCGGGTGCGCGCTCACCACCGAGGCGAACTGGTCATACGGCACCTTGCCCCGGTAGAGCTTCTCCATCAGCCGATCCATGTCGTAGATGGCTTGGATGTTCACCACCTCGTTGCTGTAGAGGAACTTGTCGGCGGCGTGGCGCTGGTTGACGAAGATGAACTCCGGCGTGTCCATCAGCCGCTTCACCGTGTCGCCCCAGCTGCCCGCGCAGGTGGACTCGGCCTCGTCCGCGGAGGGCACGCGCCCAATCATGTCCACGAAGAGCCGGCGGCACGCCTCGTCCCGGTTGATGGGCTGGTGGCTCAGGCCCACGCCCCACAGGCTGCGGCACAGGCCGCGGTTCACCGGGTTCTGCAGGTTCGCCGCGTTGCAGTAGGACACGCACGCCCCATCACAGTCTGGCGGGCGGGTGTCGTCCGGCAGGGACTCCACCTGGCGCGGCGCGGGCAGCACGTCATCGCCGCCCGGGAAGTCGCCGGAAGTAATGGTGTCTCCGTTGCCCACCAGGCCTCCAGGGCCGATGGCGAGCTTCTCCGGATCAAACGCGGGCTCGCCCCAACAGGCGGCGGCCAGCACGGACAAGGTGGCGAGGACCAGGGTGAGAGAACGCTTCATCCATGGCTCCCAAGGTAGGGGGTGAAGCCCTCGCTAGAGGGCGAACTCCACGCCCAGGGTGAACCCCAGGCGAAGACCGAATGTGCTCCAAGCCTTCTCGAACTCGAGCCCCTTGATGTCCTGGCTCGTGGCAAACAGGAAGACCTTCTCGAGCTGGCCGGAGAAGTCCCCGCGCACCAGCACGTGCTCGCCCAGGCGCCGGCGCGCACCCACGGAGATGCCTCCCAGCCAGCCCACGCGTGGTACGTGCCACGCACTCACGCCCTGCTCGCGCAGGCGGGAGATCTCCGCGTCGAACTCCTTGCCGGGCACCAGCAGCGCCACGCCTCCGCGCGCGCCGAACACCGCCTCCGTTTTGTCCGCCACGGGCAGCCCGTACTCGCCCAGGAGGTACAGCTCGTTGAGCAGGCCGAAGCCGAACATGCGGTTGCCCTCGCCGCCCGAGCCGTAGTTGCCCAGGAAGCGCAGGCCTGCGCCCATGCGCGCCTTCTCGGAGATGGGGGCGGGGATGCTCAGGTTCAGCGTGGCCGACAGGAAGCTCTGGCTGCGGTAGTCGAAGGACTCATCCTGGCGCGCGGTGTTGATCGTCTGGTGGCCCTCCATGCGCGAGCTCTCTGTGAACAGATCGAGCCCCACGCCGATCCGCGTGTCCGCCCAGGCGGGCAGCGCGGAGATACAGAGCGACAGAGCGAGCAACGCCTTCCAAGAGACGCGGTGAACGGGCAGGGAGCGCATGCGAGGCACGAGGATTCAGTCCGGCCTGGAGCCTAGACCATAACGCCCACCGCCCGGTGCTTGCTTGCCTGCTCGCGCACTCACACATGCGCGCCGGATGGAAAAGTTCCACCACGCCGCAGCCCGCGCTCAGCTGGGAGCGGGGCTGTTGGCGGGTGGGGTGTGGACGTCGTCTACAGCAGCCAACAAGGTGGCCAGGGGCACGGGGGGAATCAGCAGCAGGCGCGCGGCGAGCCAGCTGGACATCTCGCTGACGTACCAGAAGGCCACGGCGGCCACGGCGAGCGCGGTGAGCCAGTGCAGCGGCGTGCCGGCGAAGACGACGGCGGCGATGATGGCCAGGGTGGCGGGGATGAAGATGATCCACTCCAGGCGCTTGCCATGGTGGTACCGGTTGAGCGTCAGCACCATGGAGCGCGCGACGAGCGCGAACAGCAGCCGCATGGAGTCATGCGAGGGGATGGTGGAGCTGCGCTCGCGGGCGATGGCCTCCACGCGCTCGGTGTGGCGGCGGTAGAGCTGCTCGGGGGTGGCCGCGTGGGTCTCCAGGAGGTAGCCAGCCTCGGGGTGGTGGAGGCGGGCGCGGCGGAACAGCCGGGACAGGCCGCTGAAGCGGCTGGAGGTCTCGATGATGGTGCCGTCGTGGAGCAGCGTGCGCAGCTCCGCGCGCGGCCGCTTCTTGAGATCGTACTCCACCACGAGGACGGCGCGGCTGTCGGGGCTGCGCCAGACTTCGTAGACGTGCCCCGGCGGCCGCCCCAGCCGGTAGAAGCCGAGCGTCTTGAACCCCAGCGCCTCGAAGCCGGGGGTGAGCTCCGGCACGGGCTTGGCTCTCGCCCGCTCTGCCGGATCCTCGCTGACGTCCACCACATGGAAGATGTCGCGGAGGATGGTGGAATAGGGGGAGTCGCTCATCCCCCCATCTTAAGGGGGGGATGGGGACGCGAGCGATGAAAGCAGCCGCTTAGAAGTAGCCGCCGACCACGGCGCTCACATGGAGGGTGGCCACGGTGTCATCGCCCAGCTGGGTGATCAGCCCGGGCCCTGCGCCGAAGAAGAAATGCGGCGCCAGGTGCACGAGGAAGGGCGCGGAGAGAGAGACTTCCAGGAAGGTGCGCTCCCCGAAGCCCAGGAACCCGTCCGAGTGCGCCACAGCCAGCCCCAGCTTCGGCCACACGGACACCGAGCTGTTCAGGGGAATGTTGTACCCGCCGCGGATGCCCACGCCGACGAGCAGCGGATCATCCCCGCGCTGGAAGGCCGTGCCCAGGTACACGGTGCCGCCCAGTGAGAGGTTCTCCTTGAGGAAGTAGTCCACCGAGGGCCGCAGATCGATGAGGAACTGATCCCCCGGGCCACTGACACTCGTGTAGCCGATGGTCGCTCGGAAGTCCGAGGAGATGACGATCTGCCCGGTGTTGCCAAAGCTCCCCGCCGCGCCCGCCGACACCTCCTGCGCACGAGCCTCCACCGTCAAGACGAGCCCAGCCACGAGGGCCAGGAGCTGCCAACCCATGTTCCGCTTCATCTCAGGCACTCCTTCGTTCCGTTCGTTCATGAGTCCGGGTCGCCCCGGAGCGCGGGCGCGTTCTAGCCAAACCGCCCGTTTTCGTAAGGTTTTTCCCCCGCCTGCCCCACCCGAAGTCCAGGCTTGAACACGAGGAGTGGAATCCCTTGATTTGCAGCCAAACCAGTAAAACGTGTTAAGAGCGCGCTCCCCCGTTCAAGGAAGGGAGCGCCTCATGAAGCGCCTGTGCCTGGTTCTAGTGCTGCTGGCGGCCGTGGGCCCCGCGTCAGCGCAACTTGGCAGTTCCACCGACAGTCCCGCCTGCTGTCAGCTCACCACGTCCCTTATCCAGGACGTGGTGTACGGCAAGGACGCGCCAGGCGATGAGCGCGCGCTCCCGGCCAGCACGCCGGCCAACCTCCACATCCTGATCGACAACTCGGGCTCCATGCGCGAGCTGCCGCAGGTGACGAACAGCGACCACACCGCCTTCTTCAACCTCACGGTGAACGGGTGCGAGAACCCGCGGCTGGATGCGTTCGCGGCCAGCCGGGGGTGGGACCCGAA
Organism: Hyalangium minutum; assembly: GCF_000737315.1. Classification (GTDB taxonomy): domain Bacteria; phylum Myxococcota; class Myxococcia; order Myxococcales; family Myxococcaceae; genus Hyalangium; species Hyalangium minutum. The sequence goes on along the minus strand of NZ_JMCB01000020.1, from coordinate 31,080 downwards.
CTTCCGTTACCCGCCGCCGGACTTAGGCACGGGGCTGGGCTCGGACACGGGCTTCCCCAACCTGTTCCAGGACAACAAGTTCTACGGCTACCTGTACTGGGCGGACCTGAGCAACCCGCCCTCGCAGTGGGACTCCAAGGAGCAGGTCTGCCAGAGCCGGGTGGCCAACTGGTCCACCACCGGCGCCAGCGAGTACTTCCGCTGCCTCACGTGCCTGAGCACCAAGGGCTACTACAAGGTGCCGGGCACCGTTGGCCGCAACACGGCTCCGCTGGAGAACCTCAACTTCATCTTCTGGGGCCGCTACCTCAACTTCAACCCGCCCAAGTACGTCACCCTCAAGGCAGTGCTCAAGTCGCTCCTCAAGGACGTGCGCGGCGCCCGCGTGGGCCTCAGCTACTTCTCCTCCTCCGCGCCGAACACCGTGATGCTCCGGACGCAGAATCCCTCGTGCCAGCAGGTCGTCACTGACTCGAGCGCGTTCGACAGCAGCCGCGCCAGCTACATCAACGCGATCAACACCCTGGCGTTCAACACGGGTACGCCGCTGGCCCGCTCGCTGCTCAACGTGGGCTATTACTTCACGTCGGATGACACCGTGTACCGGGACGTGTTTGGCTTTGGCACCGGCTTCAGCTACCCGTCCGCTTTCAAGAACTCCGCGCTCAGCTCGCAGAACCGCAGCGTGTGCTGGGGCTGCCAAACCACCTCCGTCATCATCATCTCGGACGGCGAGCCCAACAGCGACACGCTGAGCAGCACGGTGGTCACCAAGCTGCGCACGCTCAACAACGGCCCGGTCTACTGCCCGGACTCCATGCCCTGCGGCCCGGGCACCCTCGCTGAACGTGACAAGGGCTCCAACCCCACCGTCTACACGGACGACAACCCGAACTACTTGCTCGATGACGTGGCCAAGCTGCTCTACGAGCAGGACCTGCAGCGCAGCACGCCGCCCATCGTCGGGGACTTCAACACCGCGGGCAAGCAGAGCGTGGCGACGTACACGGTGGGCTTCGGCATCAACAGCAACCTGTTGCGGCACACCGCCGAGGTGGGAGGCGGCCTCTATTACATCGCGGATGATGCGGCGAGCCTGTCGCAGGCCCTCCGCGACTCGCTCGTCAACGTCCCCTCCACGCCCAACACCACCGCGTGGAAGGCCAACGCCGTGCCCTCCACCACGGAGACCGTGCCCGCGGGCCAGCCCGCCTCCGCGCTCGTGCCGCGCCTGCGGGCCTCCGTGCCCCCCAACACCCCGTGGCAGGGGGCGCTCTACCGCTTCCAGCTCGCCGAGGAGCTGCTGCTCGGGTGCGACCCGCTCTCCCCGTACTACGGAGACCTCAACGCTGATGGCGACTGCGATGACACGGTCCTGCTGGATGCCCAGGGGGATGCCGTGACGGAGACCCTCCCAGGCACCTTCGTGAAGACCCTCTCGCCGTGGACCCCGGCCGTGCCCTTCTGGGAGGCGGGACAGGTGCTCAAGGCCGGCAGCTCGCAGAAGTGGCGGACCCGCAGCATCTACACGCTCATCGACAGCAACAGGGATGGAAAGCTGGATCAGCGCGACACGCCCATCGCCTTCACCGAGGCCAACGCGTCCTTCCTGCGCGAGTACCTGGGCATCAGCCAGAACCCGACCGGCTGCGCGGATCTGGCCACGAAGCTGGGGTTCGTCTCCCTGACTCCAGACGACTGCGCCCGCGTCATCATCCGCTGGTACCGAGGCGCGGATGCCCTCAACCCGGATCCGGCCCTGCGCGACTACGACCGGGCCTCCCTGCTCCAGGACCTGGCCCACTCCACGCCCATCAACGTGGAGCCGCCGCTGCCCAAGGACTCGTGCGCCCTCTCCCCTCAGTGTCTGCCGACGCTCTTCCAGGGCGCCACGGCGCTGGAGACGGGCTACCCCCTGCAGACAGTCCCTGGCACGGGAGACGCGTATGACAAGTACGTGGACGCGGCAGGAGGCCGGGACAAGGTCGTCCTCGTGGGCTCCAACGGCGGCATGCTCCACGCCTTCCTCAATGGCCGGAGCACTGGCAGGGACCCCGCCACGGGCCGGGGCCTGTACGACGCGGGCACGGGCCAGGAGCTGTGGGCCTTCATCCCTCCGGACACGCTGCCTCGGCTGAAGGGGAACCTCGACAAGCACGCCCCCCTCGTGAATGGCACCGCCATGGTGCGCGACGTGTGGCTCGACGGCGTCGGGGGCCCCTCGGACGGCCGCAAGCAGTGGGAGGAGTACCGCACCGTGGCGGTCATCGGCACGGGCCGTGGCGGCGTGCACCGCTTCGCGCTGGACCTGACGCGCCTGCTCGGCCAGGCCACCGGCGAGGCGGTGACGCGCGCGCCCGACCAGCAGGGAGACTTCCTGTGGATGTGGCCCCAGCCGTGCGATCCGCTGGCGCTCCAGGTGGGCGAGAGCTTCTCGAACTTCGCGCCGCTGTCGCCCCCCATCGGCCCGGTGGCGCTGACGCCCGGCGCGGACGACGCCCTGCGCGTGCGCAACGGCCAGCCCTCGGGCATGGCGGAGACGCCTTGGATGGTCTCCGGCACCGCGGCCCGCGAGCGCTGGGTGGTGGCCCTGAACGGAGGCTATGATCCGTACAACAACCGCGGCCGGGGCATGGCGGTGGTGGACCTCGCCAGCGGCCACACCGTGTGGAGCTTCTTCAACGGGGACAACCAGGGCCGCTCGTCGTACCTGCGCTATTCCATGGGCGCGGGCTTGGCGCTGGCGGACGTGGGCCAGGCGTACGGCTCCGGGGTGGAGAACGATGGGCTCTTCGACACCGCCACGGTGGGCGACTACGGCGGGCAGCTCTGGGCCGTGCGCTTCTGGAAGCCCGGCCAGTGGGATGCCGCCACGCAGCGGGTGAACAACTGGTACGCGGCGCGCGCGTTCCGGACGGAGAACCTCGCGGGCCGCTCCGGGAGCGCCGAGGCCCTGCGCAGCCCGTTCAGCCAGATCGCCACGAACGTGGTGCAGCCCGACATGGGCATCCTGCGCACCTTCATCGGCACCGGCGACAGCCAGAACCTCTACGACACGGGCACGCGCTGCCGCATGGGCAACCCGCGCGCCTGCGCGGAGCAGGGCTGCACGGCCCGCGCCACCCTCGAGGTGCAGCGCGGCGGCATGCTGGCGTCCACGGCCTCGACGACCTACGCCAACTACTCGCTGGCGAGCACCGCCTCCAGCCAGGCCCCAGCGTACGGCAGCTGTGCGTCCTCGAAGGTGAAGCTCACGTGGGACAACGACGCCGCGAACGGCTGCAGCAACGGCTATGACGGTGCCCTTGAGTACACCTGTGACGGCACCTCCTCCACCTGGAGCTGCCGCACGACGGTGGATAGCTGGGTGACCCTCAACTTCACCCAGCAGGCCACCTTCTCCACCCAGCGCTTCTATGGCGTGTGGAGCTACGGAGGCAGCCCCTGGCGCACGTTCGACAGCGAGGCGGAGGCGCAGAACTTCGACTTCAACATGATCACGGACTCGAGCCTGCTGAACGTGGGGCAGTTCGACAGCGCGGGCCGCGTGGTGACCGGCTCGGAGCTGGAGGCCTCTCCCACGTCTCCGGGCTGGTACATCCCCTATACCTCCGCCAACGAGCGGACGGGCTCGCCCGCGACCTTTATCGACGGGTGCCTGCTGTGGAGCTCCTTCGAGCCCTCGAGCCAGAGTGCCACCGTGTGCTCGACCCAGGGCACCCACATCTCGCGGCTCTATCAGGCGAGCCCTGTCAGCGGCCGGGCGAGCTGCGCCACGGGGTTCTACGACGTCACCACCAGCACGTGGTCGCGCTACTTCCCCACGGGCACGAGCGTGAACCTGGGAGCGCCGGCTCCGCAGCACACGCAGTACAACGGCCAGCTGTACCACCGCGCGCTGCTGAACACGCCGCCGAGCGCATCCTCGAACGGCACGCCGTTCCGCTCGGTGCCGGTAACGCAGAGCACTCCCTGATTCGCCTCCCCCCTTGCTCCACGAGGGGCTCGACCGGACGGCTTCCCCCCCCGGTCGAGCCCTCCACAGAGTGAGTGCGAGGGCCAGGCCTTGCTGAAAACTGAACAAATCGTGGTAGGGAATCCCCCGCGTCTTCCACGGGGGATACATGCGGATAGCGAGCGCAGTCAGGGCGAGGGGCGCGTGGGTGGGACTCCTGGGTCTCTGGCTCATCACCAGCTCCGCCGCCGCGGGGATGCCGGGGCCCTCCTGGGGCAAGCCCTCGCCGCCGGCCTTGCCGCCGCCACCACCGCCGCGCATGGCCGCGGGCTACCAACACTCCTTATATGTGGCGCTGAACGGAGCCCTGTGGGCCTGGGGTGACAACACCTTTGGCCAGCTCGGCGACGCGACGCTGAGCAGCCACACCACGCCCGCGCAGGTGCCCGGGCTGGAGCACGTGGTGACGGTGGCGGCTGGGGCGCGCCACAGCCTCGCCGTCCTCGAGGATGGCACCGTCTGGGCCTGGGGCGACAACCGCTACGGCCAGCTCGGAGACGGCACCCTCGCCCGCCGCGTCAGCCCCGTGCAGGTGCTGGGGCTCCCCAAGGTGCGCGCCGTGGCCGCCGGGTATGAGCACTCGCTGGCCCTGGGCCAGGACGGCACCCTCTGGGCCTGGGGCTTCAACGGCTCGGGCCAGCTCGGCGATGGGTCGAACCTCCAGCGCGCCACCCCCGTGAAGGTCCCCCTCATGGGCGCGGTGAGCATCGCGGCGGGCCGGGCTCACTCGCTCGCGGTGACCCGCGACGGCGGGGTGTGGTCCTGGGGCGAGAACGTCCATGGCCAGTTGGGCAGCGCCGCGCCCCTCAACCGCTACACCCCGGACTGGATCCCCTCGGTCCATGGTGTGAAGGCAGTGGCCGCGGGTGGCCGCCACAGCCTCGCCCTGCTCGAGGACGGCACTGTCTGGACCTGGGGTGCCAACACCACCGGCCAGCTCGGCGATGGCTCGCTCTACCCCTCCCGTCCTCCCGCGCCGGTGTTCGGCCTGTCGCAGGTGGTCTCCATCGCGGCCGGTGGCGCCTTCTCGCTGGCGGTGACGGCCACCGGGGACGTCTACGCCTGGGGCGACAACAGCACCGGCCAGCTCGGCGAAGGGTCGCGCGCCACGCGCACCTCGCCCGTGCTGATCGCGTCCGGCTCGAACATCGTGTCCGTGACGGCGGGCTACGCCCACGCGCTGTCCTCGTCCTCCGACGGCACGCTCCAGGCCTGGGGCGACAATGGGCAGGGTCAGCTCGGCGAGAGCACGGGCTTGGCCTTTAGCGTCATCCCCATCATCGTGCACGGCGGGTGGCCTCAGTCCACGCCTCCGCTCGTCCAGCGGGTCGTCCGGAGCGCCACGGGACTGGAGCACTCGCTCGTGGTGCGCAGTGACGGCACCGTGTGGGCCATGGGCCTCAACGACCGCGGCCAGGTGGGGGATGGGACCTATCTGCCTCGGAACACGCCGGTGCAGGTAGCGGACCTCACGAACATCCAGGCGGTCGCGGCGGGCTACAACCACTCCTTGGCCTTGCGCTCCGATGGCACCGTCTGGGCCTGGGGCGACGGGTTCTCGGGGCAGCTGGGGAATGGAGCGGGGACCTTCCAGACCACCCCGGAGCAGGTGCTGGGCCTCACGAATGCCGTGGCCATCGCGGCGGGCTTCGGCTTCTCGCTGGCGGTGCGCTCCGACGGCACCGCTTGGGCCTGGGGCGACAACCTGTACGGCCAGCTCGGCAATGGAACGACGAGCTCCGCATTCACACCGGTGCAAGTGGTGGGCCTCTCGAGCATCGTCTCGGTGTCGGCGGGCATCGGCCACACGCTGGCGGTGCGCGCCGATGGCACCGCCTGGGCCTGGGGCAACAACGCGAACACCCAGCTCGGCGATGGGACGACTGCCCCCCGCAGCATCCCCGTGCAGGTGCCCGGCCTGGCGAATGTCCGAGCGCTGTCCGCGGGCGAGTCCCACAGCCTGGCGGTGCTCGAGGACGGCACTGTCTGGGGGTGGGGCAGCAATCAGGCCTGGCAACTCGGAATGATCGGCCATGCCTCCCTGCCCACGCAGCTGCCGAACTTCACGGGTGCGGCGGCCGTCGCGGCGGGCGAGAGGCACTCGCTGATCCTGCTCGCGGATGGCTCCGTCTGGGGCCTGGGAGACAACGTGCACGCCCAGCTGGGCCCTGGGAGCTCCACGTACTTCCCCGTGCAGATTCCCGGGCTGCCGGCCATCACCGCCCTCGCCTCGAACTGGAGGCACACGATCGCGGTGGACACCAGCGGCACCTTCTGGGGCTGGGGCGACACGGGCCGGGGCCAGCTCGGCGTTGGCACCGGTGCCCAGGTGTCCCCCACGCAGGTGCCGGGCCTCACTGGCCAGAGGGCCCTGGCGGCGTGGGACGGCGTCTCCGCGAGCGTGGGCCTGGATGGGCGCCTTTGGACCTGGGGATGGAATACCTCGGGGCAGCTCGGCGACGGCACCACCTTCAGCCGCGGCACGCCCGCGCCCGTGCCCAGCCTGGACAGCGTCCAGTCCGTCACGACCGGAGACGGGCACACCCTGGCCTTGCGAAGCGACAAGACGCTGTGGGCCTGGGGCACCAACTTGTACGGCCAGCTCGGAATCGGGTCGCGCCTCCAGGAAGAGGCGCCCGTCCGAGTCGCGAGCCTCGCGAACGTGAAGGCCATGGAGGCCGAGGGGCGCCACACCCTGGCGGTGCTCGAGGATGGCTCCGTCTGGGCCTGGGGCAACAACAGCCATGGCCAGCTGGGCAACGGGACGATGGATCAGGAGGCGCATCCCCTACCCTCGCAGGTACCGGGGCTCACGAGCGGGGTGGACGTCACCACGGGCTGGGATTTCTCCGCAGCCCTGCGCGCCGATGGAACGGTGTGGACCTGGGGCACCAACATCTGGGGCCAGCTCGGGGATGGGACGCGGACGAACCGCCCGACGGCCGGCCCGGTGCTGGGGCTCACGGACGTCATCCAGATCACCGCGGGCGGCAGCAGCATGTTGGCCCTGAAGAGCGATGGCACGGTGTGGGGATGGGGCAACAGCTTCCTGGACGCGCCCTGGGATGGGACACACCCTCCTGGCTCCGTCCCGCTGCAGATCCAAGGCCTCTCGGCGGTGCAGCAAGTCGCCCGGGGCGACGGCTTCTTCATGGCCCTGAAGACCGACGGCACCCTGTGGGCCTGGGGCATCAATTTCATTGGCGAGCTGGGAGACGGGACCATCACCCCGCGCTCGTCGCCCGTGCAGATCCTCACGGGCGTGACCGCCGTGGAGGCGGGAACCTTCCACTCCCTGGCTGTGCGCACCGACGGCACCGTCTGGGCCTGGGGCGACAACGCGTACGGCGCGCTCGGCCAGGAGCCGAGCCGCGCCATGCCCCTCTCCATTCCTCTTCCCTGATCACGAGCCCAGCGCCCATGGAAAAGAGACTTCAGATGATTCGCTATGGCCTTGGCCTGGTGCTGTGGGGCTTCGCGGGGAGTGCCTCCGCGCAGCTCGGGAGCTTCACCGACAGCCCGGCGTGCTGCCAGCTCACCACCGCGCTCATTCAGGACGTGGTGTACGGCAAGGATGAGTCCGCCGAGGAGCGCATGCTCTCGGACGGCACGCCGGCCAACCTCCACATCCTCATCGACACCTCGAGCTCGATGCGCGAGCTGCCCCAGGTCGTCAACAGCACCCACTCGGAGTTCTTCAGCATCACCGTGAACGGCTGCGAGAACCCGCGGCTGGATGCGTTCGCCACCAGCCGGGGGTGGAACCCGAGCATCCAATACCCGCCGCCGGACGTAGGCACGGGGCTGGGCTCGGACACGGGCTTCCCCAACCTGTTCCAGGACAACAAGTTCTACGGCTACATGTACTGGGCGGACCTGACCAACCCGCCGCCGCAGTGGACGTCCAGGGAGCAGGCCTGCCAGTCGCAGGTGCCCAACTGGAACACCTCCAACGCCGCCGAGTACTTCCGCTGCCTCACGTGCCTGAGCACCAAGGGCTACTACAAGGTGCCGGGCGCTCCCGGCCGCGACGCGCCGCCGCTGGAGAACCCCGACTTCATCTTCTGGGGCCGCTACCTCAACTTCAACCCGCCCAAGTACGTCACCCTCAAGGCGGTGCTCAAGTCGCTCCTCAAAGACGTGCGCCGCCTGCGCGTGGGCCTGAGCCACTTCAGCAACAACACCCCCAACTCCGTGCTGCTCAAGGCACAGGCTCCCTCGTGCTCCGCCATCGTCCAGGACCCGATCGCCTTCGATTCACAGCGCGCCAGCTACATCAACGCCCTCAACTCACTGACCTTCACCACGGGCACGCCGCTGGCACGCGCATTGCTGAACCTCGGGTACTACTTCAGCTCGAGTGACACGGTGTACCGGAACATGCTCGGGTTCGGCGGCAACTACAGCTACCCGACCACCTTCCGCAACGAGGCGCTCTCTTCGCCCAACCGCAGCGTGTGTTGGGGCTGCCAGGGCACCTCGGTGGTCATCATCTCGGACGGTGAGCCTACCGGCGACACCTTTGCCTCCGCACTGCTCACCCGGTTCCGCGCGATCAACGGCGGCCCGGTGTACTGCCCAGACTCCGCGCCGTGCGGCTCGGGAACCCCTGCGGGCCGCGACAAGGGGAGCAACGCCAGCAGCACCACGGACGACAATCCCAACTACTACCTGGATGACGTGGCCCAGTTCCTCCACAACTGGGACCTGCAGAGCAACAATCCGCCCATCGTTGGCGAGTTCGATACCAGCGGCCGACAGAGCCTGACCATCCACACCATCGCGCTCGGCTTCCAGAGCAACTTCCTCCAGCACACGGCGGAGGTAGGCGGTGGCCTCTACTCCAGCGTGAATGACGGAGGCGGCCTGCGGCAGGCCCTGTACGAGCTCCTCAGCGTGCCAGGCGCCGCGCAGACGCGCGCCGCGGGTTTGGCTCCCTCCACCGTGAGCGGCCCACTGGCGGTCCAGCCCGCCTCCGCACTCGTGCCGCGTCTCACCGTCTCGCCGAACCCCAAGGCTCCGTGGAAGGGCGCCCTCTACCGCTTCCAGCTCGTGGAGGAGCGGCAGCTCGGGTGCAATCCGCTCAACCCGGCGGCCGGAGGCGATCGCAACTTCGACGGAGACTGTGACGACACGCTCCTGGTGGATGCCGATGGGGATGGGGTGAGGGAGGACACGTCGGGGCAGTTCATCAAGGAGATCACCCCGTCGATTCCCGCGCGGCCCTTCTGGGAGGCGGGCCAGGTGCTCAAGCCCTCCACGGGACAGACGAACCGGTGGCAGATCCGCAACATCTTCACCCTCATCGACAGCAATGGAGACGGGAAGCTCGACCGCCAGGACACGCCGGTGGCGTTCACCGAGGCCAATGCGCCCCTGCTCCGCGAGTACCTGGGCATCAGCCAGTACCCCAAGGGCTGCCTGGACCTGGCCGCGACGCTGGGCGTCGCCTCGCTGACGCCGGACGACTGCGCCCGCGTCATCATCCGCTGGTACCGAGGCGCGGATGCCCTCAACCCGGATCCGGCCCTGCGCGGCTATGACCGGCCCTTCCTGCTGCAGGACATCCTCCACTCCGCGCCCATCAGCGTGGAGCCGCCGCAGCCGAAGTCCTCGTGTGACGGCTCGCCCCAGTGCCTGCCCGCGCTCTTCAGCGGCGCCACTCCGCTGCAGGGCGGCTACACCGTGCCGGGCCAGCCGGGAACGGCGGACGCCTACGACACGTACGCCTACGAGGCCGGGGACCGGGACAAGGTCGTCCTCGTGGGCTCCAACGGCGGCATGCTCCACGCCTTCCTCAATGGCCGGAGCACCGGCAGGGACTCCGCCACCGGCCAGGCCCTCTACGACGCGGGCACCGGCCAGGAGCTGTGGGCGTTCATCCCGCCGGACGTGCTGCCTCGGATGAAGGCCCATCTGGGCGAGCACGCCCTCCTCATGGATGGCACCGCCATGGTGCGCGACGTGTGGCTCGATGGTGTGGAGGGGCAGCCGGCCGATGGCATCAAGCAGTGGCAGGAGTACCGCACCGTGGCGGTCATCGGCACGGGCCGCGGCGGCGTTCACCGCTTCGCGCTCGACCTGACGCGCATGCTCGGACAGCTTCCCGGAGAAGCGGCGGCGCGGCGCCCCGACATGCCCGGAGACTTCCTGTGGATGTGGCCACAAGCGTGTGACCCGCTGTCGCTCCAGGTGGGCGAGAGCTTCTCTCACTTCGCGCCGCAGCCGCCGCCCATCGCTCCGGTAGCCCTCACGCCCACGGCGGATGACGCCCTGCGCGCGATCTCCGGCCTGCCGCCCAGAGGAGTCGTCACGCCCTGGGAGATCAACGACACCGCGGCGCGCGAGCGGTGGGTGGTGGCGCTCAACGGCGGATACGATCCGCAGAACGCGCGCGGCCGGGGCATGGCGATGGTGGACCTCGCGAACGGCCACACCGTATGGAGCTTCTTCCACGACGCTCCACGAGGCCGCTCGCAGCACTTGCGCTACGCGATCACCGCGGGGCTGGCGCTGGCGGACGCGGGCCCGGCGCGCGGAGACGGACCGGGCGCGGACCTGCTCTTCGACACCGCCACGGTAGGAGACGCGGGCGGACAGTTGTGGACCGTGCGTTTCTGGCAGCCCGGCCAGTGGGATGACAACACGCGGCAGGTGAGCAACTGGTACGCAGCGCGCGCGTTCCGGGCGGCGAACCTGGCGGGCCGCTCCACGAGCCCCGAGGCCCTGCGCGGCCCGTTCAGCCAGATCGCCACGAACATGGTGCAGCCCGACACGGGCATCCTCCGCACCTTCATCGGCACGGGCGACAGCCAGAACCTCACGGACCCTGGGACGCTCTGCCGCCTGGGCAACCCACGTGCCTGTGCGGAGCAGGGCTGCGCGGTGCAGAGCACCCTCGAGGTGCAGCTGGGCGGGAGCCTGGCGTCCACCACGCGGACGGCCTGGTCGAACTTCGCCCAGACGAGCACCACCTCCTTCCAGAGCATGGCAGGCCCCTCGTGCGCGGGCTCGCGCGTGCGGCTCTCGTGGAACAACGACCCGGCGAATGGCTGCCCCAACAGCAGCGACGGTGCAATCGAGTACGCCTGCTCCGGCGATTCGGCCACCTGGAGCTGCCGCGAGGCGGTGAACACCTGGGCCACCCTCAGCTATCCCCAGTCCACGAGCCCGTTCTTCCAGCGCTTCTATGGCCTGTGGAGCTATGGCGGCAGCCCCTCGCGCACGTTCAACACGGAGAGCGAGGCGGCGGCCTTCGACTCGCAACTGCTCACGGACGCGGAGCTGGTCAATGTGGGGCAGTTCGACAGCGGGGGGGCGGTCCCCGCCGGGCTCGAAGCGAGCGCCGCGCCCTGGGACAAGGGCTGGTACATCGCCTATCCCCGAGGCTCCGAGCGGACCGGCTCGTCCGCCACGCTCATCAACGGGTGCTTGCTGTGGACCTCGTTCGAGGCCTCCACGCAGGGCCCTCCCGTGTGCACCCCGTGGGGTTCCACCAACACCGCGCGGCTCTACCAGGCGGATCCACTCAGTGGCAGGGCAAGCTGCGCCTCGGGCTTCTACGAGCCCAACAGTGGCGTGTGGTCCCGCTTCTCCGCGTTCAGCACGACCCTGCACCTGGGCGCTCCGGCCGCGCTGCGCAGCGAATCCACCCACACGCTCTCCACGCAGGCCATCCTGAGCACTCCGGCGCGCTCGGGCTCAGGGGGAAGGCCCCTCGTCCTGACGCCCGTGACGCAGGGTCCGCCGTAAGCGTGAGGCCCCGAGGCGCGAAGGTGCCTCGAACCGCCTCCGTGTAGACTTGGGCGCATGGAGAGCTCCCTGCCCTCGCGTTGCCCCCGCTGCGGTGCTCCCCGTGGCGGGGGGCCGGAGTGCCCTCAGTGCGGCGTCTACTACGCCAAGGCGGAGGCCCGTGCCTCCCAGGCGGCGCTCACCGTGGAGCCTCCTGCCCCTCTGGAGCTGCCCGAGCCCGAACGCCCCGCGCACCTGCCTCAGGAGACGCTGACGTGGAACGAGGCCGCGGAGGACGCGGCGTGGGAGCTGAAGATCCGCACGTTCGCCATTCCCGTGGCGCTGCTCGTCACCTGGGTGCTCCATGCAACGGGGATGGGCCACAAGCTGCTCGTCCTCTTCTTCTCCATGTGGATCCACGAGCTGGGGCACGCCGTCACCGCGTGGCTCTGTGGCTTCCTCGCCTTCCCGGGCCCGTGGCTCACCCCCGTGGCGATGAACCGCTCTCCCCTCTTCTCGCTCCTGCTGGCGGCGGGCTTCGGGTTCCTCGCGTGGCGCGGGTGGAAGCTGCGCGACCGCCGGTGGATGGGAGGGGGCCTCGCGCTGCTGGTGCTCCAGGGCGTGGGCACCCTGCTGCTGGGCCGCGCCAAGGCGCAGTCCTTCGTCACCTTTGGAGGCGATGGCGGCTGCCTGGTGCTGGGCACCGCGCTGATGCTCACCCTCTACGTGTCCCCGGAGAATCCCCTGCGGAAGGGCTGGACGCGCTGGGGCTTTCTCCTCATCGGCGCGGCGGCCTTCACGGACGCCTTCCGGACGTGGTGGAGCGCCCGCACCAACGTGGATGCCATTCCCTTCGGCCACATCGTCGGCGTGGGCCCGAGCGATCCATCCACCCTCATGGACGCCTACGGCTGGAGCATGGACACGTTGATCTTCCGCCACGTGGGGCTGGGGGTGCTCTGCCTCATCGTGCTGGGAATGGTGTACGCCGTCGCGCTGTTCCGCGCCCGCGCGGCCGTCCGCGCGTGACCCTGGGTCCCTGAGGACCTCCAAACCATGAGCCCCTGATGCGCACTCCCCGCAGGAAGTTCCTGCAGTACTCGCTGACCGCAGCCTCTCTGCTGGCACTGGGCCCCCAGGCCCTGGCCGGCCCGGACAAGAAGAAGTCCACGCCTCCCGCGAAGAAGAAGCTGAAGATCCTCGTGCTGGGCGGCACGGGCTTCCTGGGCCCGGCCTTCGTCAACGCGGCGCAGGCGCGCGGCCACACGCTGACGCTCTTCAACCGCGGCAAGACGCGCCCCGGCTTGTTCCCCAACCTGGAGAAGCTGCAGGGCGACCGGGACCCGAAGAAGGGCGAGGGCCTCAAGGCACTCGAGGGCCGCAAGTGGGACGCGGTGCTGGACACCTCGGGCTACTACCCGCGCATGGTGAAGGCCTCGGCGGAGCTGCTGGCCCCCAACGTCCAGCAGTACGTCTACATCTCCAGCATCTCGGCGTTCGCCAACAACGATGTGCCCCACGAGGACGAGAGCGGCCCCACCGCCAAGCTGGCCGACCCCACCGTGGAGACCATGGGGAAGAACTTCGAGAACTTTGGCGGCCTGAAGCGGCTGTGCGAGGAAGCCGCAGAGGCGGCGTTCCCGGACCGGGCCGCGCTGGTACGCCCCGGCTACATCGTCGGGCCGGAGGATGGCTCGGATCGCTTCACGTACTGGCCGGTGCGCTACACGAAGGGTGGCGAGATGCTGGCGCCGGGCAGCCCGGAGGATCCGCTGCAGATCATCGATGTGAGGGACTTGGCCGAGTGGCTGGTGAAGGTGATGGAGGACAACCTCACCGGCGTCTACAACGCCACGGGCCCGGAGAAGCCGTGGACCCTGGGCGCGCTGCTGGCGGCGTGCAAGGAGGCCGCAGGCAAAGCGGACACGAAGCTGGTGTGGGTGCCCTCGGAGTTCCTCGCGAAGAACGGCGAGGACGGAGAGGGAGACATCCCCATCTGGGCGCCGCCCATCGGGAAGACGAAGGGCTTCCACCTGCGCTCCATCGACAAGGCGCTGAAGGCGGGGCTCAAGTTCCGGCCGGGCCCCGTCACCGTGAAGGACACGCTGGCGTACTTCAACAGCCTGCCCGAGGAGCGCCGCGCCAAGCCGCGCGCGGGCCTCACCCCGGAGCGCGAGCAGGCGCTCATCTCCCTGTGGCGGCAGGAGCAGCAGCCGGCGGGAGCCCCAGGTGCGGCGCCTGGGCGGCCCGCGGAGAAGCCCCAGAAGGGGAAGTAAGGCGGCCCTCCCGCGCGTCCTCCGCGAACCTGTCTGACAAGTAGACCGGTTCGCGCAGGGCGCTCCCGGACAGCCCACTCGGAGCTCGGGAGCGAAGTCAGGCGGCCGGCGAGTGCCGCTTGCGCACCGGACGGCTCAGCGCCTTTTCCGAGGAGGAGGAGGAGGAAGGGGCGGGCTCCTCCTGGCGCACGGCCTCGGCCTCCACCACCACGGCGACATCGGGCGTCACCGGCGGCCCCAGCGCCACCACCAGGATCCGGTAGGCCTCCTCCAGCCGCCGGTACAGGGCGGTGAAGGTCTGCTGGACGGTGCTGGGCATGTCCTCGGTGTACGTGAAGTACCAGCGCATCTCGTCCAGCCGCTCGTGGAAGCCGTGCACCACCGCCTGCTCACTCTCCGGCAGGTGCACCAGGTCATGGAACGTCGCGCTGTTCCAGCGGGTGGCGATGGTGGTGAGCATGGGCTCACGGCTGCGCAGGCGCGAGAACAGGACGAACATCTCGTCCCGGCGAGCGCCCAGGCGGCGCATGATCAGCGCGGCGTCCAGGGCGATCAGGTTGCGCACGCGCGCGGGCATCTCATCCGGCTGCTTCTTGCGACGAGCCATGCCCGGCGAAGTCTACCTCAAAACCGGGGGCCGAGCCGATCAGCCCCCGGGTCCTACGGGCCCGCCGGAGCGGACTACGGCGTGCCGGTGGCGGCCACGCCCGCCTTCTTCAGCTCCTCGTCGATGACGCGGCGGAAGACCTCGGGCGGCTTGGCGCCGACGATGACGCGGCCGTTGATGAAGAAGGTCGGCGTGCCGCTGGCGCCCAGCTGGGAGCCCTGAGCGGAGTCCTTGGCGATGTACTCGTCGAACTTGGTGGAGTCGAGCACCGCCTTGAACTTGCCCATGTCCAGGCCGAGCTCCTGCGCGTACTTCTCGAGCGCGGGCCGGTCCAGCGCGGTCTGGTTGGCGAAGAGCTTGTCGTGCATCTCCCAGAACTTGCCCTGCTCATGGGCGGCCATGGAGGCCACGGCGGCGAGCTT
The DNA here is from genome assembly GCF_000737315.1 of Hyalangium minutum. Taxonomy (GTDB): domain Bacteria; phylum Myxococcota; class Myxococcia; order Myxococcales; family Myxococcaceae; genus Hyalangium; species Hyalangium minutum. The sequence goes on along the minus strand of NZ_JMCB01000020.1, from coordinate 16,029 downwards.
CGCGTTCGGGTGGCGCGGCAGCGGCTGGTGCTTGAAGGCCACGCGCACCTTGCCCTTGTACTCCTCCTCGATCTGCTTCACGGTGTTGGCGGCGCGCGAGCAGAACGGGCACTCGAAGTCCGAGAAGGCCACCAGCGTCACCGGGGCGTCGCTCGAGCCCTTCGCCGGCGCGGTGCCCACGTCCACCTTCTGCACGGGCGGCTCGGGCGGCGGCGGCGGCGAGCTCACGCCGTGCGCAAGCACCGAGGCGTAGATCTCCGTGGGCTTCATCCCCTCGTTCACCATCATCTGCGCCTTGTTCAGCTCCTCGTCGATGGCGGCCCGAAACACTTCGATGGGCTGGGCGCCGGAGAAGAAGCGGCCGTTGACGAAGAAGCCCGGCGTGCCACGCGCGCCCAGCGACTCAGCCAGCGCCGAGTCCCGATCCACGATGGCGGCGAGCTTCGGGTCGGCCAGATCCTTCTTCCACTTCTTCACGTCCAAGCCCACCTCCTTGGCGAAGGTCTCCAGGCTGGCGTCATCCAGCGACTGCTGATTGGCGAAGAGCTTGTCGTGGTACTCGAAGAACTTGCCCTGCTGCTGGGCCGCCAGCGACGCGAGGGCCGCGGGGCGGGCGCGCGGGTGGAAGGGCAGCGGGTGCTGCTTGATGACGACGCGCAGCTTGTTGCCGTAGTCCTCCTGGACCTGCTTCACGGTGGCGTTGGCGCGGGAGCAGAACGGGCACTGGAAGTCGGTGAACTCCACCAGGGTGACCAGCGCGTCCGCGGGGCCCATGCTGGGAGACTCCTCCAGGGGAACCTTGAAGACGGTGGGCGAGAGCACCGGCCGCTGCTGCTGCGGCGGCTGCGCGGGAGCTGCCGCCGGAGCGGGCGGATTGGCCGCGGCCACCGCGGTGCCCGCCTTGGCGGAGTCGGCGGAGCCGCTATTCGTCGTCCAGATCATCCGGCCCACGCCCACGCCAAGCACCAGGCCCAGCACCAGGCCCAGGACGCCCGCGGTGACTCCGTTTACGCCGCCACTCTTCGTGTCTTTCACGTCACTCACTTCGTTCACCCCAGCAATGCTGTCGATAGGAAGGCGCGGCATACCGCGGCCGCACGACGCCGGAACTCTACGCGAGAGTGACACGAACCGCTCCGGGGTTTCAGGTCTTGCTTGAAAAGGGACCGAGCGGCCCACCAAGGGCCTCCCAGGTAGGTGCCACCCCTTCACCCGCTCACGTGCCGATCTTCTTTCGAGGGACGGGGATGTCCGCCTCGCCCGTCTGCCCGGCCTTGCGCACACGGAGCATCACCTGGGAGCCCTCAGGACCGCGGATCCGCTGGATGGAGCCAGCGAACCCCAGCTCGGTGACCGGGGTGCCGTCGATGCGGAGCACCTCATCCCCGGGAACCAGCCCGGCGGCCTGGGCCCCTCCGCCAGCGATGACCTCACCGATCACCAGGGCGTCCCCCCGAGCCTTCAAGACGGCGCCAATGCCCACGAACTCCACCTTGGGCCCGGCGTCGGCCTCGATGGGAGTCAGCTCGATGATCGCGGGGGCGGTGGGCTGAACGCCCGCGACGAGCCGGCCGTTGTAGCCGGAAGCGGAGACCAGAATCGAGACGCCCTTCGCAGGGATGCCCTCCAGGACAAAGGTTCCATCGGCGCCGCTCACCGCGTCGAACAGGGGCGCGAGCGCATCGGCGGCCAACCCGCTCTCCACGCTCAAGCGAGCTCCGGCGATGGGCGCGCGCGTGGCGGCGGAGAGGACCTTGCCCTCGAGCCGGGAGCCGCGCGTGAGCAGCACGTCGGCCATCACCTCGCGGGCGCCCTCGGGGACTTCGACCTGGCGCTCGGCGGGAACGAAGCCCGCGGTGACCACCTGGACGAGATAGCGCCCGGGGGTGAGTCCTCGGAAAGAGTAGCGGCCCTCGGCATCGATGAACCGGGCCTGGGCGAACCCGAGCCACTCGAGGGCGCTGTGCTGCTTCCGGACGTACACGACGAAGGCGGGCACGGGAGCACCCCCCTCCTCGGACACGCGCCCCACGAGCGCGCCCCCCTGCGCGAGCCGCAACACGAGCCCGCTCGCGGGCACGCTCACATCGAAGGCCCGGGCAGGCGCCAGTCCCACCGCCATCGCCGAGACGTCATAGACACCGGGCTCCAGTCCTTCGAGGGTGAAGCTCCCATCGGCTTCGGCGACGGCCTGGTACCCATTGTTGTCGCCGAACACGCGGGGATAGACGCTGTTGGCGGACGCTACGGAGACGAGCGCTCCCGAGGCGCCAGTCCCATCCGGGGCCAGCACGCGCCCCTCGACGCGAGCCTCCGTGCGGGGCGCATCCGGAGCGAGCGCGGGGAGCCGGAGCTCGAGCCGCCGGGTCCGGAGGGTCTCCTCGCTCACCTTGGCGCGAGCGGTACCATGCGCCGAGTGCCGGGCCTCCACGGCGGCGCCGTCGGGGGCGGTGAAGTGGAACTCGCCGCGCTCATCCGAGGTGAACCGGTCCTTCAGCGGGAAGAGCACCGTCTCTCCCGCGCGCTGGGTGAGCACGCGCACCGTGGCGCCAGAGACGGGGGCTCCGGATGCACTGAGGACCTGTCCCACGAGCTGCGGCGTGGGCGTCAGCGCGATGACGACCTCACGGACATGGACGTCGCGGACCGCGGACAGCACGATCGGGCTCCGGCCCCACTCCGGCGCGAACGGCAGGAAGCCCTCGGCGCGAATGGCGGCCACCTGATGCTCGCCGGGGTACGCGGGCCGGAACTCGAAGCGGCCCTCCGAGTCCGTCAGCAAGGAGGCCGCGCCGCTGGGAGCCGCGATCGTCACCTCCGCGCCACGGAGGCCCTCGCCGGTCGTCGCGGAGACCACCCGTCCTGAGAAAGCGCCCGCGGGCGAGAAGGCGCTGCGCTCGACGGTGACGCGAGGGAGCTGGCGAACCGGCTCCGCCGACGTGACAGGGACAGGAGGGGCCGCGGGAGCCGCCTTCGGAGAGGGCTCCGCGGCAGAGGAACGCTCAGGGGAGACCCATGCGCTGGGAGACGAGCGCTCCCCGCTGGGGCTCTCGGGCTCCTGCTCCCGAAGCGCCCACAGCACGAGCACCGCCGCCACGACAGCGAGCACCCCGAGTCCCCACCTCACGCGACGTCCAAACATGGCCCGACTGTATGCTCACGGGAGCCCGGATGAACCACCCTCTTGCGCGCATGGGCGGCCACAAGTCCCCCACGTGGCGGACCGCACTCACTGGCAGGTGGCCGCCTCCAGCCTCACCCGCACCGTCTGCGTCCACCACGGCGAGAGCAGACCCGGCTTGCACTGCCACGAGGAGCCATTCTGCGCGCACGACAGGCTGCACGGCCCCAGCGTCATCAGGCCGCACAGCGGTGCGTCATCGCAGATCCGCTTCTCGAAGAGCAGGGGCAGCCCCAGCAGGCCACACGACTGGGGCAGCAGGCTCTCCCAGCACACGTACACATTGAACGCCGGCAGGATGCCCAGCAGCGGGGTGGTGGACGAGAACAGGTCGCCAAAGACCGTCGACTCCTCGAGAGGATACTGCGAGCTGTAGTTCACGCTCGCCGAGAGCGCGGGATGGTTGCCCTCGAAGAGGATGGGGACCGTCGCCCCGTAGTAGTTCAGCCGCTGGACCATGCACGCCGTCACGTACCGGCGGCCGTCCGTGTCCAGGGCGCCACTGAGCCACGAGGGGGCGAACCCCCACCAACCGCGATAGAGCTCGCCCGTCACGGGGTCCTGCACGGTCTGGTTCACGGTGAGGCCGCACTCCACTGCGGAGCGGAGCACCTCGCGGCAGGACTGGGAGACCTGGCTCAAGGGAATGCTGGGAAGCGCTCCCGCGCCCTGGTCGAGAGCCACGGCGCCCAGGGACCTCAGCGCCTGCTGGGTGCCATGGGCCCAGAAGCAGGAGGGACTCGTGCCATTCAGGCCGTTGGGCGGAGGGCGCTCCTCGCCCGCGCGCGCAGCCTGCGCGGAGGTTGCAAGGCGCGGCTCCTGCTCGAGTTCCTCCTCGGAAATCCCGCAGCCGGCGAGGCAAAACAGGACGAGCGTCAGGAAAGAGAAACGGATCAATCTCAACGGCATGGGAATCTCATTTTTCAAGGGGTGACGTCTGCATCTGTTGCTGGAACTCCTGGATGAGCCGCCACTCCTTGAACAGCCAGGGGGCTTTCGGCGGGTCTCCATCCGCGGCGCGGAGCACCTCGAAGGCGCGCGCCAGGGACGGGCGGGGATCCCGGCCCAGCACGAAGTCATGGTGGGCGAGGAGCCGGTGCCCGCGCGCCTTCCACAGCGCGACAATCTGGGGGCCGGCGCCACTCTGCTCCAGCCGCGCCAGCGCCTGGGAGAAGGCCTGGAGCGCCTCAGGTGCTTCGCGCTTTTGAGCGACTGCCGCCGTAAGCCGGGCCGTCGCCGCATCCAGCAAGCCCCCCACGGGCAGCGCGAACGAGGGATCGATCGCCAGGGCCTGCTCGTACTCGCGGACGGCCTTGTCCAGCAACGCTGTGGCCTCCTGTCCCAGTTCCAGGGTTCTCCGGGCCTCACACAGGTAGGCCTCGCCCAGCTCGTTGTGCGCCCAGGTGAAGCCCGGCTCCAGCTCGAGGACTTGCTGGTACGCCTGAATGGCGGGCTCTATGGAGGCCTCGCGCTCCAGCGCGTACAGGAGCCGGGTCCGAAGAAAGAGGGCCTGGGCCAGCGCATAGTGGGCCATGACATCCTGGGGGCGCGCGCGCCTGCCCGCCTCCGCCACCGAGAGCGCCTCGTCCACCAGGGGCAGCATGTGCTCCGAGAACTTGCCGCTCAGCACGTGCACTTGTGCCAGGAGCACGAGGGCGCGCTGCACCAAGGCTCCGCCCTCCCTCGAGCTCGAGCGCACCGCGCGGCTGCACGCCGCCTCGGCCGCATTGAAGGACGGGCCGGGCGGCAGGCCCCGCGAGAAGTCCGCCCACCCCATCTTCTCCCAGAGCTCGCACTCGGCCCGGTGGAGGGAGGGATCGCTGCGGCCCATCTCCGACGCCACCTGGTAGGCCTGCGCGGCCCGCTCGAAGTAACCCTTCATCTTCTCGTAGTCGAACGCCGCGTCATGCCGGTACTTGCTGCCCTCGGCGAACAGCGCATCCCCCTCGAGCTTCTTCAGCTCGTACATCCAGGGCGCCTTGGCGAAGGCGGCCTTGGCCCGGGCGATCGCCACCTCGTGGTGGCCCTCGTACAGCGCGATCAGCCCCTCCACATACTCGGGCACCTCGAGCCTCTCCCCCATCGCCGCCCGCAGGTGGCGGAGCGCGGGCTCGCGCAGCTCCTGGTCCAGCTGCGCCACCTTCTTCCTCCGCTCCTCCGGGGAGCTGATGCGCCGGGTGTCCTCCAGCGCGCGCCGGTACAGCTCTCCGAGTGCCCGCCCCAGCGCATACTCGAGGCTCGCCGACGTGTAGCCGGCCGCCAGCGCCTGCTCCAAGTGCTCGCGGGCCTGCCCAGGCTCACCGAGCGCGAACTGTCCCAGGCCCAGTGCGTGGTGGCCGGGCCCGAGGCCGGCCTCGCCCGAGGCGCGCATGTGCACGGCGATCTCCTCGAGCCGGGCGCGCACCATGTCCCGCTCCCGCTCCACGTCATGCAGGGGCAGTCCGTACGCCGTGCGCAGGAACAGCTCCATCTCCTTCACGCTCTCGCCCAACTCCCGGGCGAGCCGCGCCTGCTTCGCCGCGTGCCGCTCCGCCTCCACCCACACCACGCCGAGCCCGAGCGCCGAGAGTCCCAGCGCCATCAAGCTCACCGTGAGCAGCTTGTGCCTGCGGGCCTTCTTCCAGAGCCGCTCCCGCCAGGAGGCCTGCCTCGCGAGGATGGGATCGCCGTCCAGGACGCGTCGCAGATCCTCCGCGAGCGCCCGAGCCGAGTCGTAGCGACGTACCGGCTCCCGCTCCAGACACTTCATCACGAGGGTCTCGAGGTCCTTCGGCACCCCCGGCTTCACCTGCCCCAGCGGTGGCGGATCCTCCATCGACGCCATCAACAGCAGCTTCCAAGGGACTTCCGAGACGAAGGGAGGCCGCCCAGCGATGACGTCGTACAGCGTGGCCCCCAGCGAGTACACGTCCGAGCGGCGGTCCAGCTGGCGCACGTCCCCATTGGCCTGCTCGGGCGACATATACGCGGGCGTTCCGAGCACTTCCCCCGTCTGGGTATGCCCCTGCTCGGCGACCTCGCGCGCCAAACCGAAGTCCACGACATACGGCTTCCAGGTGCCGTCCTCGCGCTGCTCCACGAGGATGTTCCCCGGCTTGAGGTCGCGGTGAATCATCCCCAGCCGGTGAGCCTCGTGCACGGCCAGGGAGACCTCCTGGAGCAGCTTCACCTGCTGCTCGAGCGTCATGCGCTCACGCACGCGCGACAGCGGCTCGCCGTCGATGTACTGCATCACGATGTAGGGCTCACCCTCCGCCAGCCCGGCCTCATAGACGGAGCACACGTGCTCGTGCTCGATACGGGCTTGGGCCCGCGCCTCGGCGATGAACCTCCGGCAGAGCACCGGATCATCGCTCTTGAGGAGCTTGAGCGCGATGGGGCGCCCTAGCTGGGGATCCACCGCCCGGTAGACCGTCCCCATTGCGCCTTCGCCGGCAAACTGGAGTTCCTGGAACCGGATGGTGAGGGACGGAGGAATCCTCCTGCTGCGCGCGGCCGGTTCGCGGCCTTCCCCCCTCACCAACGTCAAGTCGGTCTCTGCCGCACTGGGCCAGTCCTTCGTCATCACGGAACTCGGGAGCAGCGCTGGCTCACGCAGCAGGGACGGCGTACTTCGGAGAGGGGCAACACGCACTCAGCGTAAAGAACTCAACCGAGCCTGGATATAGAGTTTGTGTTGAATTGACGGGAATACCGTTTCTCAGTAGAAACCGTAGGTTTGGCGACCGGTCAGGCCCGTGAGTTGAGCTGCTCCAGGAGCCGCACCAACTCCGCCACCGAGCCCACGGCCAGCTTCTCCATGACACGGCTGCGCTGAAGACGGACTGTCTGCTCGGCAGTGCCGAGCTCAGCGGCGATCTGCTTGTTGAGCAGCCCTTGCGCCACGAACTGGCAGATCTGCCACTCGCGAGGGGACAGCGCGGAGAACCGGGCCCGCAGGACTTCGTGCTCCTGGGCCCGAGCCATGGCCTCGCGCTCCTGGGCCAGTGCGCGCTCCACGGCAGCCAGCAGGTCCGCGGAGCTGAACGGCTTGGGCAGAAAATCCACGGCCCCGGCCTTCATGGCCTTCACGGCGGCGGGGATGTCCCCGTGCCCGCTGATGAAGATGATGGGGTGCCGGAAGCCCTGCCGGTGAAGCTCCTCCTGAAGCTCCAGCCCGTTGAGCTCCGGCATGCGCAGGTCCATCACCACGCACAGGGGCCCAGAGCCTGCTCCCCGTGCCAGCAATTGGCGCGGATGGGCAAAGCACTCCACGGCATACCCTTCCACCTGGAACATGCGCTCGAGGCTGCGAAGGACCGAAGGGTCGTCGTCCACCACGAGCAGCGTGGAGCGCGCTGAGGTCATGGGGTATTCCGTATCACAGGCCGGACCGGCCCTCTACCAAGCCCCGTCGCTTGTCAATTCAACAAAGATCCAATCACCGAGCCGCTGCGCTCCATCCTCCGCCAGCTGCTCCAGCGCCACGCGGAGGACCACGACCCTTCGGCAGCGGCCCTGGAGGCGGAGCTTCGAGCGGGCCTTGCGGCGCTCGGTGCCCCCTACGAAGCCCGTGAAGCCCTCGAAGAGGTGCCCCACGTTCAGTGGGCAACGAGGCTGAGGCCTGGCAGCTTACCTGCTGAGTGAGCCCCTGCCATCGGTTAAGGTCCCAGCATGAAGTTCTTGGGCGAACTCGATCCAGTAGCAACCCAGCGGACGCAGACGTGCAACGTGCGCCTTGTCGACCCCAACCGTCTGCAGGCGATCCAGGACACGGGGCTGATGGACACGCCTCGTGAAGAAGCCTTTGATCGGCTGGCGCGCCTGGCAGCCCAGCTCCTGCATGTTCCGTTGACCATCTTTTCCCTGGTGGATGCTGACAGACAGTTCTTCAAAGCGGATTTCGGCCTCCCCTCGCCGTTCAAGGAGACTCGAACGCTCCCGATCGATGCCTCTCTTTGCCGCTACACGCTCGAGGGCGAGTCGATCATCTCGTCGAACGCTTTGGCCGACCCCTTCCTGAGAATCCACCCGTCGACCGGCCCCTGGGGAATCGTTGCCATCATCGTGCTTCCGTTGATCAACCCTGACGGACACGTGCTGGGGACCTTCTGCGCCATCGAACCCAAGGTGCGCGAGTGGACCGAGCAGGATCTCACGGTCATGAAAGAGCTGACCGCTTCCATCATGACGGAGATCCACCTCCGCGAGCAGATCCAAAAGCTGAAAGCCGAGCAGCGTCTCCGGGAGACCTTCGTCGCGGCGCTGACCCATGATCTGCGCACGCCCATGACGTCATCCAAGCTGCAGCTGCAGCTGCTCGGGAGACGCCACGCGGAGCTGCCTACCGTCCAGACGGCGGTGACGCGCGTCTCCCAAAGTCTGGACCGCGCGGAGCGCATGATCCAGGACTTGCTGGATGCGAGCACCATCCGAGCAGGAAAGCTGGTGTCGCTGAAGCAGAGCGCCTGCGACCTCCAGGAGCTCACGGCTGAGACACTCCAGGAGCTCGCGGAGGTTCATCGGGATCGCTTCGTCCTGAAGTCGGAAGGCTCGATCCCGATGTTCGCGGACCCGAACGGGCTCCGCCGGATCATCGAGAACCTGGCGTCGAACGCGGCAAAGTACGGAGCACCGGAGACTCCCATCGAAGTGTTGCTCGATCGGAGCCAGGACACCGTGGCGCTTCGGGTGAAGAATCAAGGCAACCCGATCCCCGAGGGCGAGTTGCAGACCATCTTCGAGCCATTTCACCGCTCGAGGTCCGCGACGGACAGCGGCCACAAGGGATGGGGACTGGGGTTGCTCCTGGTCAGAGGCTTTGCTGAAGCGCACGGAGGGAAGGTGACGGTCACGAGCTCGTACCAGAACGGGACTTGCTTCACCGTCACGCTCCCCCTCGCCCCGTCTCAAGGGGCTGTGCACTGAGTTCAGCTGCCCAGCTGCAGCCGGACCCAGGCGGAGAGGGCGGGCGTATCCGTGGCGATGACGCCGAAGTGAGGGCCCACCAAGTGGTCAGCCACCTCGCGGTAGATTCGATACGTGATGTCGTTACGGAGCCCCGTCAGCTCCTCGACAAGCTTGTGGCTGTCGGCGATGGCGATGCGTGGGTCCGGCTGGGCATGCGAGATACGAATCGGACAGGGGATGGTGAGCGCGGGGTTGGTGAGGTCGAGCTGACGCAGGAACTCCTTCTGATCCTCGTTGGGCTCGTCGGTCAGATTCCCTCGGAACTGCTCGGTGCCGGGGATGCCCCCCCAGAGCTTGTCATCGCTGAGCTCGACACGGCATTTGTCGCCGGAGACCTCGAACAACGCAAACGCCCTGTCGGTGAGGATCTTCCGCGGGTCGATCGGACGGCCGCTTGCCTTGGCGCCTACAATCGCGCCGGTCAGCAGGAGCGGAGTGAAGGCGAAGCCTGGGAACTCTTTGGGGTAGCGGCTGCCCTCGAGGAGGATGTCCGTGACGTGTGACGCCGGCGCGAGCGCCGCGACCCCGTGCAACTGAAGCTCCGGTGTCCAGCTCGCGGCGAGGTGCGCCGCGAACAGCGCCCCCTGACCGCCCTGGGAGTGTCCGGCGATCACGAACCGGTTCGAGATCTCCGGGTACAGCTGCCGCGCGGCGCGCACGATGTCGAGCACGCCACGCGCCTCGGAGACGCCGAGCAGGTAGGGATGAGACCCCGGCGTCCCCATCCCCTCGAAGTCCGTCATCACCACGGCGAAGCCCTGCTCCAGCAGCGCGTTGAGCAGGACATGGGGGGCCTGGTTGATGGCGTGATGCTCTGGCTGCTCGGCGGCGATGGCCTCCGAGTCCCGAGACGGCGCCCACTTGTCACCGAGGCCCAGCGTTCCGTGTGCCCAGCTGACCACGGGGTAGCCCCCCGCGGGTGCCGGTGTCTTCGGCAGCGCGATGATCCCCGAGACCGCGATCGGCGCTCCGTCGGCCGCGTCCGAGCGGTAGAGCACCAGCTCGTTGGTGCCCGCCGCCTTCAGCGCGGCAATCCCACTGAGCGGCCGCCTCCAGATCACATCACCGTGCGTCCCCAAGAGAGGGCTGGGCGGCGTGTAGAAATCATCTCCGGGTGGCGCATCGGCGAACTGCGCAGTCCCTGTCGTCTTTCCCATGTCATGCTCCCGATTCGTGGATGCAAGTCTTTCAAAGATCAGGGCGTGACTTCCCTCACCAGCTTGGAATCCCACGGACACCAGTGGCAGCCCGGGAGGAAAGCACCACAGGCCTCGTCCAGGTGCTCCTCGACGTACCCCATGTTGGCATCACACACTTCAATGGCCATGGGGAAGAAGGCGATCGTGGCGGGATCCAAATGGTAAGACCACCTGGGGTTGTAGGGCGCCTGGCGCTTCACGATTCGGCCCATGACATGGACCGCCATCGTCTCCTTCCCAGACAGGATATCGCGGGCCTGCTGAATCCTCGCAGGGTCGGTCAACGCGAAGATGAACTCCTGACCCGGCCGCTGCATGAACGTGAAATAGACAGTCTCTGCCATTGTGTATCTCCTCTGTGTGACTACAGGTGGGGCTCCAGGAACTCGCTCAACTGCGCTGGAGACGGTACGCCCTCTTTGACCGCGACCACTTCCCCCCGCCTGAACAGCAGCAGCGTTGGGATGCGCCGGACACCCTCTTCCTGAGCGATGGCGCGGTTCTCTTCGATGTTCAGCAAGGCGATGGTCAATCTGCCTGCGTACGTGCTGGCGACCTCTTCCAGGATGGGAGCCAGCCTGTGACAGGGCCCGCACCAATCCGCCCAGAAATCGACCAGGACCGGGCCCTCCTGCTCCAGCACGGCCGCATCGAAATTCTTCTCCGAGACGTGAATGACCTTGTCGCTCATGCGAGGCGACTCAATAAGCCGCGCCTCGGAGCAAGCCCATTCAGATCTTTGTTGAATTGACAGTGAACTCAGACTGTGCCTGGGCATGGCGCGAGACTCGGCTGAAGGCACTTTGGCGTTCGCCTGTCAATTCAACAAAGATCCAACTGGTCCCAAGAGAGGGTGAACTGGCAGAACGCGGGCTCCTCAACCCCAAGGAGCGTCACCGCATGAAGAAAATGTTGAGCGCCTCGTTGCTCTGCCTCTCCCTGTCTGCCTTGGCCGCCGATAAGCCGGCCACGCCTCCTGCCAAGGATACCTCCAAGGCTCCGGCGCAGACCAAGGCCCCCGAGGCTTCCAAGCCGCTGCCCGTCGAGAAGCGCGACGTCAAGCCGGGCAGCGAGGAGAAGGAGAAGCAGCAAGAAGTGAAGGGGAAAGAGTCCACCAAGCCGGTGGAGCTGTAACCCTTCTCACAGCATCTCTTCTTTCATTCATCTACCTCTCAGGGAAACCAAGACATGAAAAAGTACATTGGTGCAGCCGCCGTGGTGGGTCTCTGCCTCATGCAGGGCACCGCCGTGGGCCAGACCTCTGAGCCCGCTTGCTTCCAGACCCTCAACCAGGGCGGCGCGACCGTGGCCTTGGGCGCCTACGAGCAGAGTTGCGCGACCATTACCTGGTCCTCGGGTGTCATCACCAAGGACGTGAAGTACAACTGCTGCGCGCCGGTGGCGACCATCCGCGTGCATGGCAACGACTGGAACAAGCTGGTCGACGAGGGCAAGCTGGACGGGCTGCGGTACCAGAGAATCTCGAAGGACTCGAATGGCGCCTACGTCCTCGAGTTCAGGAAGATCGTGGGTAAGCAACCCACGTCGATCAACCCCGCGGACTTCAACTAGTCCACTGGTCTTCCAGCCGTGAAATGAGCCGCGAGGGCGTATCTGACTTTGCATACGCCCTCGTGGTTCGTGTCTCCCCTCAGCCTCCCGGTTCGCGCCATGTCCACCTTCCCTCTTCTCGATCTGCCCGCCAACGTCTACCGCTACCAGGAGGGTGGCCAAGACGTGTTCACCTTTCGGTGGCATGGGCTGGCCTATCTGGCAAGCTTTGCCTTGGCCCTGTGGCTGCTGCGCCGCTTCTCCGCCCGAGGACAGCTGGCCCTCCAGCGGCGCGAGCTCCCCGAGTTCGTCATCTTCGGGGCCCTGCTGGGCGTGCTCGCGGGCGGCCGGCTGGGGTACGCCTTCCTCTATGACTGGCCCCACGTCTCCGGGGATCTGTCGCTCCTGCTGAAGATGAACGTGAATCAGGCCTCGTTCTTCGGTGGGCTGCTGGGCTTGATTGTCTTCACCGCGTTCCAAGCGCGAAAGCATCACGTGTCCTTCCTGAACCTGACAGATCACCTGGCGGTGGTGGCGCCATTGGGAATGCTGCTGGGCCGGCTGGCCGACTTCATGACGGGTGAGGCATTTGGACGCACCACCTCCGTCCCCTGGGCCCTGCGCTTTCCGCTCGAGGTCCATCTGCCCGCATTCACGCCCGCATTGCCCACCGAGATGGCCGCGGAAGAGCTGCCAGCCCACCACGGCGCCATCATGGATTTGGCCCACATCAACCCGGATCTGATGAACGAGCTGGTCCGCATCCTCAACCCCCGCCACCCCTGGGCGCTCTATGCCGCGCTCTTGGAGGGCGCCGTGCTGTTCTGCGTGCTCTTCGCGCTGCGGCAGCGCATGCGCTCGCTGGCGGAGGGAGTCCTCAGCGGCGTGTTTCTCCTGGGCTATGGCGTCCTACGGCTGGGCGTGGATTTCTTCCGCGAGCCCTCCCTGGGCGATCCCCTCCAGCTGGGACTGACCCTGGAGCAGTGGCTGTGCATCCCCTTGCTGCTGGCGGGCGTGGGACTGCTGGGGCTGAGCCGTGCCGCCTCGCGCGTGTACACACCCGTGACAGTCTCCTGATCACGCAGCGGGCAGGGAGCAGCGGAACACAGTGCCGCGTCCCGGCCGAGACTCCGCCTGCAACCGGCCCTGATGCACCTCAAGGATGGAGCGGCTGATGGACAGCCCCATGCCCAGCCCCGTTGGCTTGGTGGTGAAGAATGGCTCGAACAGACGTTTCTGGACCTCCGGGCTCAAGCCCACGCCCGTGTCCTCCACGGCCAGCTCCACGTGCCCGTCCGTCCGTTGGGTGCGCACCCACACCTGCCGTTCCCCGGGCGGGCATGGGCCCACCGCATCCAGCGCGTTGATGATCAGGTTGAGCACCACCTGCTGCAGTTGAACCCCGTCCCCTCTCACCCGCAAGGCTGTGTCCGCCAGCCGCAACGAGAGCACCGCACCGCGCAGCTGCGCGTCATTGCCCACCAGGCGCACCACCTGTCCCACCAGCTCGTTGAGATCGTGCGTGCCCTCCGCCGCACCTTCCTTCTTCAGCAGCGCCCGCATGTGCCGGATGACCTCTCCGGCCCGCTTGTCGTCGGCGATGATGTCCTGGAGCATCTCCCGCAGCAGCCCCATGTCCGTGGGTGAGCGCTGCAACAGACGCTGCGCGGTCTCCGCATTGGTGAGGATGGCCGCCAGCGGCTGGTTCAGCTCGTGCGCGATGGATACCCCCAGCTCCCCCACCGCCGACACTCGCTCCAGGTGCGCTCGCTCGTCTCGCGCTTGCCGGGCCTCCAGCTCCGCCCTGCGCCGCGCCGTCACGTCCACCAGCGCCGCCACCGCTCCTCCCTCGGGCAAATCCAGCCGCCGGGCACGCAGCTCCAGCCAGCGGTCCGGCGCGAAGCCTCGGAACTCCAGGGCTCCCTCGCTGGCCCGGCCCGCGAGCACGTCTTGCAGCAGCGAGGCCACCCCCTCCACCTCGGGGTGCCCTGAACGCGCCGCCTCGCGGAAGGCCTCCAGGTACGCGGCCCCTGGCGCCAGCAGCTTTCCGGCGGGCAGTCCGCCCAAGCTCTCGGGCCGCTCCGGTGCGGGTGTGGCTCTGAGCACCACCCCATTCCTGTCCAGAATGGCCACCGAGCCCGGCAGCGAGTCCAGCACCGCCGCGTTCAGCCGCTGCGCCACCCTGCGCAGCCTCCGCTCCACCAGCAGCACCAGGATGAGCACCGCCTGTAACAGCCCCGCTCCCACGGCCACCGTCACCTGCCACCGGTAGCGCTCCCATAGGCCTGGCTCGCGAAAGAACACCCGGCCGCCTGGAGGTAACCGGCTGTCGGGAATGTGCCAGCGCTGCAGCTCCCGGTCATCGAAGGCGACCAGGTTTGTGTCGAAGGCGCCGGTGGGCAGGCTCGACAGCGGCGCCCCTTTGAGCAGCTGGAGGGTGCGCTTCGCGGCCTGCTGGCCTAGCAGTTCGTAGTCCAGCAGCGCGCCTCCGACGATTCCGCTGCCCAGCATCGTCTTGTGGACGCTGAAGATGGGGGGGCTTCCCTCCGCGTGCAGCTGCGTCAACACATCCCGGCCCACGAGACTCTGGCCCTGGGCGTCCTGCATGAAGCCCACCAGGATGACCACGGTGTCCTCGGGGAGCGTGTGCACCCGCTGGCGCAACTGCTCCAGGGTCAACCCCCTCAGCCCAATGAATTCCCGGTCCGGCGCGGCCCCTCGGACCTCGCTCTCAACGAAGTCCCAGGCCGCGAGCTCTCGCTGGCTGGAGCCCAGGACAAGGGCGACGCGGCGGGTGCTGGGCAGGAGCCGCAGGGCCATCCTCACGGTCCCCGGGACGTCGAGGTCCGCCCAGTTTCCTCGGATGAAGGCACTCTCGGGCAGGGCCTCCACCAGCGGCTTGTCATTGAGGACGGCGAGCAGCGGCACCTGCGGCCACAGCTCCTGCTGCAGCTTGAGCACGAAGGGGCACGCATCCGCGAAGACGACGAGGGCCTCGGGACGCTGCTCCCGGTATTTGGAGCGGTAGAACTCGTGCAGGGCTCGATCGTAGTCCGCGCCCTGGAACCAGCCCATGTCCAGGTACTCGATGTTGACGGTGACGGGCTTCTGGCGCTCGCCGAGCATCGTCAGATGGAAGCTTCGGGTGAAATCCGCGATGGACGGCACCATGCCGTCCTCCGGCACGAACACGAGCACCGTCTTCACCCGCTCGGACGCAGCGAGTGAAGTGGACAGCAGCAACGCGAACAGGACCCCCACCCCACGCATCCGCGAGACTCTAACAGCCGAGCTGCCCGGTCACAGTGCCGAGCGCCCGCCGATCTCCGGGAAGCGCTCATAGGCCCGCTTCAGCGCGTCCAGGTGGACGGGGTTGTCGAGATCGAGCGGCGCAGCCGTGAGCGGCACAACCCACCCGCCCGATGGCGTGCGCCGCGCCCGCGAGAGCAGCTCAGCGTCTCGGGCCGGGTCTGGGAACCCGATGGCTTTTGCGGCAGCAGCCGACCAGTAGTTCAGCCACCCGAGGTAAGAGGGAATCTCGGGTGAGCGAATGTGCGGGGGGAGTTTCAGGGCAGGCAGCCCCCGGCGTGGGGACGGCGGCCCTTGCAGCGTGGGTGCTGTCTGATACGCAATGTCCACCTTAGTGCCTATCTCGGTAGGGAAGAAAAGACCCTACCTGATGGGTTACAAGGTGAAGGAGGAAGATTCGAGTGGGAATAGCGAAGAGAGATGACGGCTGAAGGATGCCAGAGGAGCTGTGGGCCAAGATAGAGCCCCTGCTGCCGCCCAGGCCGCCGCATCCACTGGGGTGCCATAACCCGAGAGTGCCGGACCGGTCCGCCATGGAAGCCATCCTGCTGGTGCTGCGCACGGGGATGCAGTGGCACGCGTTGAAAGCCACCGGCATCTGCCACCCGTCCTCGGCCTACCGCAGGTTCCGCGAGTGGCTGACGGCCGGAGTGTTCTTGGAGTTCTGGCGCCTGGGGTTGGAGGCATACGACGCTCTGGTGGGCATCGACTGGCAGTGGATGAGCGTGGACGGGGCGATGACCAAGGCCCCGCTGGGAGGGCAGAAGACCGGCCCCAACCCGACCGACCGCGCCAAGACGGGCACCAAGAGGAGTCTGCTGACCGATGGGCGCGGAGTTC